>CAMWLX010000095.1 GCA_947175225.1 uncultured Porphyromonadaceae bacterium | reverse complement strand
TACTTGTACTATGACTTGAGGAATTGAATTACATGTTACCTGATCTAATTTATAAGCTTGAGAATAATACCCCATTTGGATTGAGGAGAAACGTTTACCAATTATCAAACCTTGTATATTTTTACAAATTTCTTGTAGAATACTTGCTGCCATTATGTAACCGCCAAAACCGAATAATTCTTTCATTGACTGTTTTGAAAAACATAATGAGGGATGCCAATGTGTGATCAGCGCAAGAATCAAGACTGCGATTAATCCATAACTTACTTGCATTACGACTAAACTCCATACACCAAAGTCATAGTAGGCCATAATGATTCCTAAAGAACTTCCTAAAACATATGCACTTACATTTGTAATTGCTAGTATTTTGAAAGCAAGTGCTTTCTGCAATCTCACTCTTTGAATTGAAAATGCAGCATTTATTATTAGACTCAGCCCAATCCCTCTTAATACATCTGACAAAACAGGCATATTAAAAAACTTAGCTATAATCGGGGCAAATAAAAAAAGTATAAGATAGAGGAATGAAGAGAAAGTGACATTCCAATAGAAAATAGTAGAATAGTCTGTTTGAGTCGGTAACTTTTTCTGTATTAAAGCAGATGCGAAACCTCCGTCTATCAGAACTTGAGATACCGATATGAATATAGCAAGCATTCCTATAGCACCGAAATCAGATGGCAACAATAGTCTTGCTAATATTAAGTTGACTATGAACTGGAGTGCCATCATACTGAATTTCTCTATTGAGGCCCAAATGGCACCAGTTGCAACCTTATTTCCTAAAGAATTAGCCAATGTGAATGCGCAAATTTGGAGTACAACATGTACTCTCTTATTTTACTTGAAGTTTCATTCTTTTTATTCCATTATCAAAGCCTTTTCCCTAAAGCTTGGATTAATTTCTGTTTTACTCCAACTTTTAAAGGAGACTGCATGACATCCCAATCTGGACCATGATTCCCTTCTATAAGTTCTATTTCTTCATTCTGATTTATCACTACATCCCATCCTGTTATGTAGTTTTGAGGAATTACATTAGAGGCCTCAAGACACAATTTTTTGATCTCTTCCCATTTGGGTATTTGAAATCCTTTTATTCTAAACCCCGTGTCGGGATGCTCTGAAAAATGATCACCATCTACACTAATTCCATCCGACTCAAGAATTCCAGATTCCACATTAATTTGAGCAAATAAGCCTCCTGCATGAGCATTGTCAATTGTGGAAGTACCACGCCCCATACGGAAAAATGCCCCAAAAACCGATGCGGTTCCAGTTTTTACATTTCTAACCGTGACTACCCTGATAGTATTCAAAGATTCCGGATGAGGTTCCTCCATGCCCGCACCATTGGATATCGCTTGCTCAAGTAGAACGTCATTTTGTATAAATTCTCTATATTTAGATCGTAAATCTTCCTTTGTAAGACTATTTTTATGTATTTTATATATTCCTTCTCCGCAACAACTTGCCAAAGGTTTACAAATAACGTCATTTTGGTTCATAAAAGAAACCATTTCTTCAAAAGAATGGTCTTTTATTCGCATCCAATCGCGATGAACATAACGAGAAAAAGTCCTAAGGAACTTTTCTTTGTCCCAAAAATTCATTTTAACGTCTTTAGGAATATCAAAATAAAATAACCGGACTTGCGCCCTGGTAATATATTTTTCTTTCTCTTTTCTTGTAATCGCTGGGAAATCATATTGATGAAAATACTCATCGTAAGAAATCAAAATCTTATCGAGAGCCTTTTGATATTCTATCAGTTCCTCTTCTGATTTACTCTCCTCATTGGCTCTTCGCTTTGCTTCTGATAATAGTTCCTGTCTTAAGTTCCTTTTGAATCTAATCTTGAAGTAAGGTTTAAAAAGCGGACGGATCGTATCCTTCAATATCCTTAAGTCCATATCTAATTATCATTAAAGGATTATATTATTGCAGTTGTATCCTTCGACACAATCTTTTCCGATAAGTCTTCCATCAATGATGTATTCCTTTCCCATGACTTTTTGAGCCCAGGAGATAACTTCATCAATATGAGGTGTCGGGGTATTTGTCTTCTCCGCGAAAGCTTTTATGAGTAGCAGCCCAAAAGGAATGTCTTCTGTGAAATACCTTACAGTAGGATCCACTTTATATCCATTATCGACTTCTATCATGTGAGCCTGCACCGTTTTGAATGGCTCTATATTTTGCATCTTCTTAGTTAAGGATGGTATGTCCTCACATCCATAGTAATTAAGGATGCTGGGGACTTCCTCAGAATTCATAGGGAGTTTCTTAATGATTTCTCTTAATTCATTGTCACAGTCAACCCAACATTCAGAGGATTCATCATCCCAATCCATATTGTACATAAAAGGAATCCTGTCATAGACTTTTTCTGGATTCCAATCTTTGAACATCACATACATCCGACAAGGATGCAACAATGGATTGCTATTGCTTAAGGTCGCTTCAAGCCAGTGCGACAGTGGATATACAGGAGTGTCATACCACGATTCAAGCATGCCTACAATTTTATTCTGCTCTTTTTGAGATAAGTTTAAAAAACCAACTTTCAAATAAGGTTTGTATCCTTTCAGTCTACCGCTGTGTCCATATTCAATAGGACGGCCTGTAAACGGGACTCTTTGCAATGCAAACGCCTTTACTTTGTTACCAAGCACCTGTTGCGCAGCAATAAAAAATCCACTGCCACCAAATACACATCCGATTATCTGTTTTGAAGAGCAGAAGGGTGCAATTTTCTCAAGTTCTTCTTTTATTGCAAATCCAGGGAGTGCTATTAATATAATAGCACTTTGGGGTATAACTTGACTTGGATCATCAGTAATAATATTCAATTTTGCATTAAATTCCTTACCTTTTAGATCGATAGTTTTAAAATCATGAGACCACATGGAAGGTCGTCTGGTCAGAACATTGACTTCGTAGTTTGGATTACTACCTATCACACCTGCGGAAATGTGTCCTTGAGATCCTCCACCGCATATGCATACACTTGTTTTCATATGATTTTTTGTAATGCTTCTGTTAACGTATGATTGTCTTTTCTATCTCTTATTGCAATACGAATGTATTGTCGATCTTTAGGAAATCCCTTTTTTTCTGAACAATCTTTTATAAGAATATTATTCTCTGTGAGTAATTTTAATGTTAGTTCGGAAGATGAAATATTTCCGTTTAGTTCACAAAGAAAATAGTTTGCTTGGGATGGGATTACTCTAAGCCAAGAAATTCCATTTAATTCATTAAAGAAGATATCTCGCTCATTTCTAAATTTATCACATGCGCGTGCATAGTCCTTCTCATATTTGCCGTAAATCTGCATATAAAATTCGGCAAAAGAGTTTATATTCCAAATAGCAAGATCTTTTTTGATGCTTGATATAAGCTTATCATCAGCAGATGCAAGTACCCCTAATCTGAGACCAGGTACACCATACGACTTGGAAATACTTTTCATGACACATAGATTTGGAAAAGCTTCCAATCGTTCATTTAGTAAGAGAGTATTGTTGAATCCATCGTCTGAGAAGTCTACAAAGGATTCATCTATAATTAGACGAATGCCTTTATTTTGAGTCCATTCTGCAAGTCTATATACGTCCTGTAGGGGAATGAAGTTGCCAGATGGATTATCAGGATTCACCACCAATAAAGATGTAATAGCTTTATCAGAGAAGAACATTATAAGGTCGTCAGCAGTATACGCGAAATTTTCATTTCCCGGACGGAACACAACGAGTGACTCTGTATTGTGTCGGTTGGGATACTCCTCAAATGTCGGGTATATTACGCCAAGTTTTCCCTCATGCCTTTCCATTAGGCTTTTTATAAGCTCTGCGGCTCCGTTGCCTACTACTACATATTTTTGGCGGATACCGAAGTATTTTCCTGCGAGAAGAGAATTCACTCCCATGCCGGAAGGGTAGTCGCGTAAAAGAGGTTCGAAGTTTGCTTTCATCTCATCAATCATCCTCTTTCGAGGGAAATAGGGATTGACGAGATAGCAGAAGTCAAGAAGTCCGGGATAACGCCAGTAACCACCGAAACTGTGCTGAAGTTTCTTAAGTTTTTCTTCCGGGGTGGCGAATATGGTCTCTGCTATTCTGAGATCTTGAACATCATCAATCTCGTACCAAGGGGCATTCCCCACTGGAAGAGCTTTTATGTTGGCTTTGTCAATAAGAGTTATGACGCGGAGAACCTGCTCATAGTATTCATTCTCTCCCAGGACTTTTATATATGCTTCCAAGAATGGAAGATAATGATCCTTGCAGAACTCTTTGCTAAACTTATAGACATTGACTGTCTTATAGTAGAATGGGACATCCTCGTATTTAAAAGCTTTTTTGGGGATGAAGTTGATGATATTGTTCTCATCATCGATTCTAACCATAGTGCCATCCATCCAAGTCTGATATTTGGCTACCAAGGCAACATTTGGGTACTCAGAATTTACAGCAGCTTCAAGGATGGAGTCGTCGAAGATAAGATCGCTCTCTAAAAGCATGGTGTCATCCTCTGCCATATATCCGCGTGCAAGCCAGAGAGAATATATGTTGTTGGTCTTGTCGTAGATAGGATTGTTGACAAATATGATGTCCTTATCCGGATAGTTTTTATTAAGGTAGTTGCGGAGCTTTTCTCCTTCATAACCTGTCACAATTATTATACGGTCAAGGTTTAGTGTCTCAAGCTGATTGAGCATTCGGTCAATAAGACGAACACCGTTGACTTCAAGCATGCATTTTGTATTATCAGCAGTGAATTCACCCAATCGGCGTCCCATACCTGCTGCTAAGATAATGGCTTGCATATTATATGAGATTAATTATTTAATAATGTAAAAGCGATGGCTACCCGGAGGAGAATATGTGTGGATATTGTGTGGATATGAAAAGCCTCCGGGATTGGCCATGCGCTGTAAATCTTTAGTGAATAGTGAATAACTAATATTGGAGAATGAAGGTTATGTGAGACTCTCGGTCTCGATACGCGACCGAAAACTGCCGCTTTATGATATTGGGGAGAGTGGGAGATTTAAATATTTGCTAAAGCTGTGAGGCGTGGGACAAGGTCCATGAACTTTGACCATACCTCTTCGCGCGAGTATTTTTGATGCTGTAGTATATTCATTATGAGACTTTTTATTTTTGTCTCCAATTCATTGAGGTCGCGATGCTGACGTCTTTCTGCATTCACTTTCAATAGGTCGATCAATCGACAATATTGTATGAGCCCTGTAATCACGTGCATTTCTACTTGCCGGGAGAGAAATCCTTGGTCATTATCTATTGTATCTATCAGCTCTTGCAGATTTTTATTGGTGTCTGCTATAAGCATGCGAATGAATGTTTTCTTTTCTGCAGAGTCTGAGACGATGGAGCATTCATGGTCTAATTCTATGCTGCTTACAAGCAATTGAATCTGATGGTCGATTGCTCTACTCTTTAGGCTTTCAAACATGTCGTGCATTTCTTTTTTTGATTTCTCGCGTAAGATGTATTGCAATACTATTGGTATTATTCCTCCAAATATTGCGAGGATTGCTGTCCAAAATGCTAACCAGCCGTTGAATTTATTGATGATATTGTTGGATTCCTGTCGGATATCGGCCAAGACATTTTCCTGATTCTTCTCAAGATCTGAGATGCGTTTTTCGTATACATCGGCAAGCGAAAGCGACTTAAATTCTTTTTCTCCTTTTATTTCAACTATAGTGTCGGGTGCTTCGGGCGTTTGGACAGACTTTTCCGTCGATAGACTCTTTATATACATTGAGGCACTCGCAAAGACGAGAAGCGTCATTACGATTATTGTGCCAATCAATACTATTGTATGCAGAAGGCTCAATGTGTAATAGTAATGAACTTTCTTTGGATTATCCATTTCTCACGTGAATGCTTATCTCGTCATAAAGATTATAATAGTTGACCCCATTTTCAGTCTGAATATCTTTTTTATCTACATTATCCTGATATGGGAAGACGGAGTATAGACGCACGAACATGACATCAGAATCGCGGGGTTGACCCTCCTTGTCAAATGACATGCCGTCGAAGACGCTTTCGGCTATTACTTCATCTTGAGTGAAAAATATCATTTGTAGAGGGGTATCACTTATTTCCAATTCGGCATAAAGATCGGCTATCTTTCCGAAAAATTCTTTGGTGCTTATCCTATTGCTAAAGTCGCTGCTGTCGAATACATCGTCGAACATTAGTGGGAAGGATATACTGCGAGTCTTCATTATGTGGAAGGCTATGGCTATGCGAATACTTATCAGATAAAGCTTGAATCGGAAATTATTCAGATAATTACGCGGATCAATTTCTATATCGGTTGCTTTGACCTTCAGCATTCCATTAAATAAAGGCTTGTTGGGAGTGTTCTGTAATATTGTATGGCTTAAGCCGACCACATCATCGGTGTAGTCTTTCAGAAGTTTGCTTAGGATATATTGGGCTTCTGTCAGCACTTCCGACCTTATGATATCGAATTCTTCATCGATCTTGCCTTTGATTTCCGTAAGTTCCTGATAACTTTCTTCGCTTATGCCAGCCGTGGATTCAGGAGAATCTTCCTGCCTATCTAACTCTTCAAAAATATCTTCGATAAATTTTTTGAGTTTCTTCAGCTCCGCGAGTCCAATCTGAGCATCTAAATAATCGGTTATGCTATCCCCGGAGCATTCAAATATTGATATGTCGCTTTCAGAACAAAAAAACGCAGATAAATCCAAATGATCTCTTATCTTGTTGAAATCTTCTTTTTTAGAAACTGTATGAGACGGATTATCGTTAAATCTTACGGTTATTTTCATCGGCTTATTGTCCTGGCTCAAATGATGGTAAAATTTCTCAATATCCTCTTCCTTGATTTTATGCTTTTCTGCCACTGATGTGGAGCCAAGACAAAGAAGTTCGATTGCGCTATAGAGTGATGTCTTGCCGCTTCCATTCGATCCGAGAAGTATCATTGAAAAGGGGGTGGCTTTCTGATACCATTTCATTTTCGGATGCATTGACAGTCCGTAGCAAACTTTACTCTTTTCATCGGCATCGGGGATGCCGCGGAAGCCTTCAAGTCGCAGGGATAGAATACGCATGTCTTTGTTTACCCATTGATTGGGATAAGATTGGCTTTGAGCGTCGGAAGTTTCGCCACCGGGAAGCGGGTTATGTGCTGCGATTGAAAGGAATTCGGTGACGCTTATGTCTTCTTCCCGAATGGCTTCCCACTTCGAAAGCAAACTGAGGGCTATTTTGTTTTCAGTCCCTAAAGAAGTGAGTATTTCTTTTATATCAAACGTCATTTAGAAGAAATAATGCGGTCTTGGTAAAGAGAGGACTTCCATCAAATAAATTTATCATAGCAATATCCCAGTCTTTATCGCTCAACGATATGGCATTGAGCATGACGAGATATGTCCACAGAGGAAATGCTCCTCCGTCTGATTCGAGAAAATATCTTGTGTTTTTTTCGAAGAGGTGGAGATTAAGTTGATCGGGAGCCAATTCAGAGAGCTCTTCCAATTTTGGATATACCTCTGTCTCAAAATTAGACAATCGTATTTCATTTCCTGTGCGCCCCTGGGAGTCTAAAATAAGACTTAATGCCGCCCGTGCAATGTCGGTCATCGCAGATTCGCGTTCTCCTGCCCGGAAATATCTTCGCCATACGCGATAGCCCAATCTGTCGATGACATATTCATATTTCGGAACCACAACTCCTAAGTCGATATTGGAGTCTACCCATCGGTTGATTTCCTTCATCAGATCTTTTTCTTTGAAGAATATCGACAGTATCTCGAAAAGCGAATCGAAGGTTTCCCCGACCCTGATCTTGTCTTCGCGTATTCTGTTTGGTGTCAGTCCAAATGATTTCCATAGTCTATAAAAAATCAATGATAATGCCATGGGCACACTTGAACTAAAATTGACATCGTGCTTATTATCTTTTATATATTCCTTAAGCGAATCGGAGGGAATCAGAGGATTGGTCCGTATTATATCGTCGAGCGTGTGATTGTAGGCGTAAGTGCGGGAGAGTGTCTGGTTAATGACTGCATCCTGAAGGTGGGGCTGAAACCGAGATGTCAATTCTCTTCCTATCAGGAGAGACATGTCGCCCGATGATATTTCAAAGAAAGGGTTTCTGCCAATGATTTGCGACAATGCATCTTTCAGCAAAGGCTTTATAATCATTGCGCTTTCAAATGAAAGAAGATAATTTGCTATTACTACGGCGGTCTGTTCAATGCGCAGATTAAAATCGCGTTTCATCCGGTCTCTCTTGATCATTGATAAATTTTCATTTTCGGCTATTTGAAGAAATGACAGAGAGGATTTTATTTGGCTCCAGATGTCGTTGAGAATAGGCAGTCCGAATCTTATGGTTTCGTCGGTCAGTAGCGTTTCATTCCAAAAGTTTGGGGTGTAGAATGTAATGTTGATTGCTTTGCTGCCAAAGAATATCCTTATTTTTGCGAAGTCATCGTTGATTCGATATTTATTGTCGTTGTCAAGAAGAATCGAAATGCTGAATGCTTTTCCTCCACCGGGGATGTCATGGCTGACAGGATAAATTGTAGCTTTTTCGAAAATTTTTTGAATGATTTTTAAAATTTTGTCTTGCCTATCTTTCAGTTGAGAGAAATCTCCTTTAATCTTAAATATTGTATGCTCTAAGTCGATGGATTTATCGAGAGATATTATGTTCCAATTGTTTTTAGCTGTGAATGCCGGTATTTCCTGAGGATGGAGTATGTCTGGAATATTTGTATTGACATCATTGCCATTTGGATAAAGCAAATCTCCAAACTTAAAGGTATATTCAGTAAGATCGGTAGATGCCATTGCAATTATCTTTGGCTTTATTCCTGTAAGATAAAAGATGTTTTCCGAGACAGACTCCACGGTGTCGCCAAATACCATCAAATCATCAAGAATAATGATTTCGGTTTCCTTTGCATCTATATTGGATAGGCATAGAGGGACGGCGTGCTCTGTGATGAGATGATTTTGTATGGAATCTGTATTTCTGAAGAGGTTGTCAAGTAGAACATCATTTTTACGATAATATTCAAACAATCTTGCCATTTTTCTTGCGATGGCTACGACTACGACAGATTTTCCCACATTGTTGGCCGAGGTAATGGCCGCAATGAGGTGGCGTTTCCAATTGTCGGTTGTATTCAGTTTGTTGAAGTATTTTGTGAGTGATGTGTTCATTAATTCAAGAAAAGAGGCAGGTCTTTCTTTTGTTCTTTGGGTCCTTTTCTTATTAGTTTGAATATCATTTTACAAGCATCCGGAACAGTTACATCCTCTATAGCTTTATTATTGCCAACTCTGATTAAATTGGTAGATGAATTATTGATGTTTGTGATTATATAGTGGCAGCCTATTCACGAGATATAGGGGTGTGCTCACTCCGTTCGCGCCACAATGCTTTTCTGTTGGGGTTAGCGTTTGATGCATCTTAGGATTAGGGTGTTGGAGGGTCCGAAAGCGCATTGGATGAGGTGGCTGTCGTCTCGGCTGGCTATCTTGGTGTAGGTGTTGCCTTTTCTTTTGAAATTGAGGTCAAATAGGCGTTTGCTTAGGTCTTTATCGTCTTCTTCGTCGGTGACGACTACGGTGGGGAATTTTTCGGAGGGGAGGTTGTCTTGGAAGGAGTAGCAGATTTCGATGCCGTTGGGGGAGCGCATGATGGTGTAGCCGTCTTTGGTGCCTTCGTTGGTGTAGCCGTAGTAGGCGAATTCTTGCTGGATTTTAGCTGAATCGGATTTTTCTACTATTACAACTGCGAGGTTGACGGGGTTGACGTTTATTGTTTTGACGGCGAAGGCGGGGAGGAAGAAGAGGATTGAGAAAAGAAGTGGTAGTATTTTTTTCATGAGGATTTTTGTTTTTTTATCCCAAGGGCTTGGTAAGTGCATGCCAAATTTGGGGTGAGATTCGACGGGGAGGGAGATTATTTGGTTGTGGATCAGGGGAGGAT
>CAMWLX010000094.1 GCA_947175225.1 uncultured Porphyromonadaceae bacterium | reverse complement strand
ACCATCGCCGGCTACAGCAAGGATACCGGGCTGTACGAACTCCGGTTCCCGAACAGGGAGGTGGAGAAGGGATTCTACCAGCAGCTGCTCAAGGTCTACGTCCCCGACACGACAGATCCCTTCAGTCCCTTTGACTTCACCCTCTTCAAGACCGAGCTTGCCGAGGGTCGTCCGGAGGACTTCATGAAGCGGCTCGCCACGATGCTTAAGGCGCTCCCCTACGAGGACCACAGGGAGTCGACCTACCGTGCCGTGACATTCCTCATCGCCGTCCTCAGCGGCACCCCAGCGCTTGCCGAGCACCACAGCTACCGCGGACGCTCCGACCTGGAAGTATTCGCCGGAAGGAACATCTACATCTTTGAGTTCAAATACAATAAGAGCCTCAAGGAGGCCATGGACCAGATCCGGGACCGCGACTACGCCGGCCGCTACGCTATAGATCCCCGCCAGATCTATCTCATCGGAGCCAACTTCATCGAGGACGCGGACACCCGCAGACTTGAATACGAGATAGAAGCACTACACTAATTATAGACAGAAGTACACAAGACACATGTTTTTAGACAGAAGCACACAAGGCACATAATTATTTCTTTTGTGCTTTTGTGCTTATGTCTAAATATGTGCTTTGTGCTTATGTCTAAAAATGTGCTTATGTATTGAAAAGGACTTAAAAGGACTTGCACGACTCAAACGCAATCTGTAATTTTGCAATTGAAATGAATCTCTTCCAATCTGATTTTTCCAAGCTATCTGAAACCTGGAACGGCTAATGTAGAGTTTAGGAAACGTCTGGGAGAGATTTTTTATATCTAAAATTTGGCGGTTTGGAAAAGAATCGTTAAATTTGCCATCGAGACAAGCGGAAGATGTATTTGCTGAGGTAGATATTGAGGCCGATTGTAAAGATTTTTTAATCGAAAGCGTTTACTCGACGCTCTTTCTTGGCTACTTGGAATCTGGACAATTTCACGCAAAGTCAAGGATGAGATCAAGGGTAGATGCTCATAGCGTAACAGGCTATGGTGGCTGCCGAATATGCGTGAGCATGTTCGGTATGTCAACATCAGTATCATACGCGTGAGGCATCTGCTCTGTCCATTCTACTTTGCAGGGCAGTCCAGGGCCTCAGGTAGCGGAATGGACAGAGAAGTAAGGCCCTCACGCTTTTTTATTTTTTACAACAAGTTAGCGCGAACGTGGAAGGGGCCCACAAGATGCATCTGACCGACACAACATGAATTGCAATAAATGTGGCAACCCACTTACTCCCGGAGCAAAGTTCTGTCTGAAATGCGGGCAACCGATTGATAACACGGCCATGCCGAAGCCGGGACAGCCTGTAATTCCACGCCCAGGCATGCCACAGCCACCCATGCACGGCAAAGCTATGCCGAAACCGGGCATGCCGAAACCAGGTTTACATCAACCCCAGACACCGAGGATGCCACGACCGGGAATGCCAAAACCCGGCATTGCACGACCGGGAATGCCTCAGCCTTCCATGCCTCAAGGGGATAAAGGAGTCTTTACTAATGCGGTCAGGAGTGTCGCCAACGCCGTGACCGGAGGTGAATTAAACCGCGAAATCGCCCGAGAACAGAATCAGGCATTGAGGCAGCAGGCTCAGGAAAGCCAAAACGAAATACAGGATGCGCGTCAGGCTCAGCAGGTAGCCGAGCGTGCCCGTGAACGAGCAGAACGCGAAGCCGAACGAGCTGCCGATCGCAGGAGCATGGAGCTTGTAGATGGCATTGAAGTGGTGCGAGGTCGAGCCATATGGAACATACAGCACGGAGAAATCGCCCGGCGAATAAAGGAAAGTGAGCTCGAAGAGGTAGAAAAGCTAAAAGGCATCATCGTTCAGGAAGGATGCACTGCAGTAATATATGCCAACGGCGAGCACGTTGCCACGCTCTCAGCCGGCGCATATCTGTTTTATAAATCAGTCGAGGAAGAACAGGCAGCCCTCAACGCAGCGGTGGAAGCCGCCGAAAAGCAGATGAATGAGGCGGAGCGTAAACGCCTTGCAGAACGACGAAGGACTCAGCCCACTTTCCAGGAACTTGGAATTGTCGGCGAGATGGGACGAGCTGTCCGCTGGGTAGGGAGGCTCATATTCGGGCAAAAGAAAAAGGATGAGAAAGCGCACAAACGCCAAATCGATTATGCACGTCTGATATCCAGGCTGACCCAACCGCCGGTAATGTCCGTATACATTGTCAGTGACCGCCATATACCCCTTACCTTCGGAGGCAGCACCGAAGGAGAGGGAAACATCGGCTTCTCGCCCTACAGCATTCCGGCGGGAATACACAATGTCGAGATCGGTGTGTCTCTGGAGGTATGCGTCTGCGACATCCACAGCCTCGCGGTCAATTATCTATCCGACCATACACGCCTTACCACATCGGAAGTACACAATATACTGTCACCAGCCATAGAAAACCTTCTGCGCACACATCTACGCAACACTGCATATGACTCGACGGGACTGCCCGTCGACCTGACAGACAGGATGAAAGAAGAGATCGCCCGGCTGGTATACCAGAGGCTCCATGGAATAAGGTGTACGGCTGTTCATTCCATCACTGACAGCAATGCAGATTTCGAGCGTTTCAGGAATGTAGAGCGACAGCTTTACAACACAGAGCGTGAGATAGACTTCATGCAGCGCACAGGAGAGTTCCGTAACCGCATGGAAACCGAAGCCAACTCCCAGCAGCTACAGTCTGCCCGCAATGCGGAAGAACTGCGACATAACCTGCAGAAGCTCAACAACGACCGACTTCTTCACGATGACGAGATCGAAGAATTCGTAGAGCTTCTGGAAAGCCAGCGCCGCATCCGCCAAGCCACTACAGCTGAAGAAGAGCTGACAGCACTTGAAGAGCTGAAGAAAAGCCGCCTTGTGAAGCAGGATGAGATAGAAGCCCTTCAGGACGCATTGCTCCACAAGAAGATACCACGCGAGGAAATCACCCAGCTGATGAGGATCCAGAGTCAGCAGAAAGTTGACGAAGCTGCACTTAAGGCTGAATGGGCCCTCGGCGACATGCGCACCGACCATGACTGGGAGCGCAAGGATCTGGAAAGAAGACGCAACTGGGGAATCGAGGACGAGAGCCGGGAGCGGGAATGGGTTCTTGAGCAGCGGGAATATGACCGCGCTATGGGCCGGCGGAAAAGCGAAGACGAGTACGACTTCCAGCAGATGATGCGCCGCCGGCAGCTTGAGCTCGAAGACCGACGTGAAGACCGCGCCAACCGACTTGAGGACGAAAACCGCGAGTTCGAGCGTCAGCGTATCAACCGCGACGACGAAGACCGTCTTGAAGGCAACCGTCATCAGAGGAACATAGAGAAACTGCAGGCCATGGCTCAGATGCAGGTCCAGATAGACGCGCAGAGATACCGGCATGAAGAAAACGTAGCCACCATCAGCGCTAACGAGCATATGAACCGCGACAATCTTTTCGCGGGTATGAGCGCGGAGCAGATACGTGCCGCCCAGCTTTCCCACATTTCGTCGGAAGCGCAGGTAGCTATGGCCAATGCATATGGCTCGGAGAAAGAACTTGAAAACATGCGTGCCACGAATGCCGACAAAGAGGCCATGATGCAGCAGATGCTCCAGATGCAGCAGGACAGTACCGCTGCCCAGATGAACGCCATGATGCAAATGGCCGGAATGATCAAGGACACCGCCACAGGAGTAAGCGGCTCATTCCAGTCAGCGCAACAACGGCAGATGGACACGCTCGAGGCTCAGCGGGCCCACGAGCAGGCAAGAAACGAGCATCTTCAGGACACAGCGATCGACAACCTCTCCAAAGTCAGCACAGCCGCTGCAAGCAACATAAACGCATTCAACGGAGGAGTCGCCTCCCAGCAGCCTCAGTCCACTCCGGCAATAGCGCCGACCGACATCATCGAATGTCAGTGCTATAACTGCGGACACAACATCAAAATCGCCTATGGAGCTCAGGCATGTCCTGACTGCGGAGCTCCTTTCCAATGGTAAAATTCAAGTATCGCAATAATATATGAATAAAGGGATTAATCTTGACGGAGACGCGGCTGTCGTAGGCGGAATCCACAGCGACTCTCATGATGTGACCAACCACGTCAACACCTACAACACGTCTAACCAGAATACGGTGTACAACCACAACAACGTATATCAGGCACAGAAGACCGCCGCCGAACTCCGGCAAGACAACGAGCAGCTCTTCCTGCAGGCAGTATGCGGGTGTTTTTCCGACGGAATCCTCAGTGAGGCTGAGATGGCGGAACTCAACCGACTGCGTCTTCAGCTGCAGATACCGCAGCAGAGGGCCAACGCGATAATCGACGAGGTGCGCCGCAGCGCAGTAATCCTGAACTCAGAGGAAGCCAACAACTTCCTGTCGGCCCAGCTTCTCGAAGAAATATACAATGCGGTAGCGAGCAACAACACAGAGATACTCAAACGCAAGTTTCCGGCACTTGAGAAAATAGCTTCATCATCGCTTGACAGCGACGTGCAGTTCTACTACCACATGCTGCTCTCAAGCATGTATCCGGAAAGATCGACCCTGAGTTTCATCAAGACATCTACCGACAACTACTGGCAGCTCTTCTGGGCGCATGTGGCATATGTGAAACTCGGCAACACCCAGACAGCCGAAGCGCTTCTCCCGCGACTCGGCGGATTCGGTGCGCCGCAAGGTGACGTTGCCCTGCTAATGGCTATCGACAATCTCTGGGACTTCCTGCGAAACGGCAATGATCCGTACTATTCAGGCCAGACATCAAAATATCTTGAAAAAGCAGCTTCCAATGGAATGAGTGAGGTGCTTTATCCCCTGTGGTATGCCGTCGTCGACGCCGTAAAGGGAACTGAATCGAAAGGGGAATTCAGGGAATTCTTCGCAAACCAGACATTGAAGGAATTCCATAAGCCCGTAGTCAGCGAGAAGTCGGATGCAAGGCCGACACCCCCTCCTATGCCGAAATTCAATCCTCAGAACGTAAGCCTCGGACAGATGCAGGGATTCAATCCCCTTCAGGCAGCGCAAAGCATGGGCTTCGGCACATCAGGATCCATCCCTCAGATGCCCGGGATGCAGAATGCATGGCAACAGCCCTCAAAAGCCTATGGACCTGCTACGCCTCCACCGATGCCGGGAATGAACCGACAGGCAATGCCGACGCCTCCACCGATGCCTACCGCCAACACATGGAAGGGAGAAGCGCCCGATGAATTCAACGAACATTACGGAATAATACTCACAGACACGAATATTCTTGCTCAGAAATACGGCAGAAGCCGAGAGGAGATTATTGCAGTGTTCCAGCCGTTTTTCGACTCAGCCGAAGAGCAGAACATGCATTGGGGGTTTCTCGATGTGGCTGATCATTACGGAGAGATGGCTTCCGCAGACTGGCTTGAATACAACAGCCTTGTGTCGCGGTTTATCCAGACCTACGGTCTTCCGGCTGGTCCCGACCTTCACCTCATGATTGTCGGTGGGGCGGATGTAGTACCAGTTCCGGAAGTAAGCGATCCCTACGAGCATGGAAGCGGTACGATTCCCACCGATACATGCTATAGCTTCGACGGCACCTACCTTCCTGATCTTGTAGACGGAGGAAACTTCGTGCTCGAGATTTCACAGGCTCGCAACAATACTGCTCGCCTGCCGCTTGAAGACGGAAAGCTTTCCACCGACCCGACAAGCGACCTCGGAGCGTATTTCAACCTGAGCGGAGCATTTGGCGGGGGCATACCTGTAAGTTCAGTAGTCATGAGCAGCAATTCCGACTGGATACCGGCGAGCGCCACCATGAGCCAGCACCTTCCGCTTCTGTGCGGGACAGACGATCCCACGCTCATGCGCGACAGGATGTATGTCAGTCCGGGACTTCTAACGGACAATGAAAAGGCTATGTCTATCTATTCCGACTCCATATCGCGTGCTGGCATGCTGATGTTTAATCTCCACGGAGCGGACTCTCCGGACATGGCCGGCTTCTACAGCAGCGGAGAAGCGTTCAACCCTACCCTGCTTAAGCAGAGCGGCGCAAGGATACTGAACACAGTGGCATGTTTCGGCGCGAGATATAAGGGTGGCTACACAAGGGAGCAGTCAATGGTATTGAGCGCACTATACGGAGGCGGAATACTCCTCTACGTCGGATCGCTTGTGCCGGTACCGATGTATAGTAACTACGATACAGACGAGGTGCGTGAACTAATGCTTCATCCCGGCACCGGGAGCGAGGTCTTCATGAGACTCTTCCCGCTATATCAGTTCAAGGGAATGACGGCTGGACGGGCATTGCTGCAGGCGAAATGCGACTATTTCAATATGATGCGCCATGTGGAACACGACGGCTTCTCGCTCAGCACCGCGCTGATGTTCTGCCTCTACGGCAATCCGATGCTTCATGTAAAGGCGAGGGAAGATGTAGTGGCTGCAGCTCGCAACAACACGGCCATTCCGGCAGGAGAAGTGAAGTCGATGCCTATGCCCGTAAGGAAGACCCTTACGCAGCGCGTGATGCAGAAAAACGCAGGCAAGAGCATACTTGAGCAGGCCATGGGATATGTCGACACCAACCTCTCCGCCATACGCGGATATACAGAACAATACGTATATCAGGCTCTCGGACTGCCACCGGCATATCTCGACAGTATAGACGCGTTGAGCCGTCCTCTCGACCATGGCAGCTACGAGACCGGATACAGTTTCAACTACGTTGATCCGTATTCCCCTTTCAGCAGGGAGAAACATGTGGAGACAGACTCACAAGGACGGATAAAGAGAGTGTATTCTACAAAATAATCACTTTGTGAGTAATTCATAATGCATAATTAATACTAAAATCTAATGTCACTAAATTAAGATAGTTTAAGACGCTTAATGACGCGCACGGAGTGCGCTAACTACATTGCTTGACGCCGTAAATTGGTCTTAATTTAGTGACATTGTACTAAAATCATAAATAAAAATACATATGGGACTTTTCGGTTTTAAATCAAAAAAGGAAGTTGAGGAGGAAAAGAGGAAAGCAGCGGCGGAAGCAGCCAGGCGAGTAGAAGAAAACAATCTCACCAACCTCACCAATCTCAGCACCGGCAGCCAGGTCAATATAGCTATCCCCTACTTTGATGTGTTTGATCCGCGTCTGACAGATACGGGAGTGCCTGTGGCTGTACACGGCAGCATCGTCTATGCCATTGAGGATCTGGATATGTTTCACAGCATCAATAAGCGTGAGGCATACAGCGACGAGACTTTCCAGAACAAGCTTCGCGGCACAGTCACCAAGTTTGTAAAGAGCGTGGTCAGCAACGCGCCGTCAGATGCAAATATACCGGTAGTTCAGCTTGAGCGTAAGGTTCTTGAGATAAGCAACCTTGTAGAAAGCTATATAGTTCCGAAAGTGGAGGCTCTTTTCGGAATCAAGGTTCGCAGTTTCGATATTACGGCCATCAATGTTGATAAAGACAGTCGTGGCTACCGTGAACTCAAAGCTGTCACTGCCGACATAGAGCAGAGTAATATTCTTTCTCAGAAGAGTCTAAACGATGATATAAATCGTATGAATCTTGAGCATCAGCGTGAGACCATGCGAATCCAACGAGAGGAAATGCAGCGTGCAAGCCGCCTGCAGACCGAGCAGACATTCCTCGGAGCACATCAGGCAAATCTAAATGCAAAGGTTGTCAATAATGCTTCGGATAATGGACTAAATGCCTTTCGGGCAACCTCAACAATGGGAATGCCACAGATGCCGGGGACAGGCATGGGTATGCCTTCTATGGGCGCACCGTCTATGCAGTCTGAGCCAATTGTCCAATATATGGTTGGCGTAAATGGTCAGCAGGCAGGTCCTTTCAACTGGCAGCAGATGAAGCAGCTCGTCCAGCAGGGACAGCTTACGGTCCAGAGCTATGTCTGGAAGCAGGGAATGCCGCAGTGGGCACTTGCCGGACAGGTGATGGAACTGCAGCCTCTCTTCGCAAGCGCGATGCCACCTATGCCCGGAATGCCTCCGCAGATGCCGGGGTTCTAAACAGAGATATTTGTTTTTCATGACTAACAATCAAAACATCATATAATATGGCAAATTACCCAAAAGAATTTGATGACCTTCTGCAGGAATACCTGACTGACGGTATCATAACCGATCAGGAACGACGTGTCCTTCTGCGTAAAGCGGAGAAACTTGGTCTTGATGTGGAAGAAATCGACCTCTATATAACAGCGCAAGAACAAAAGGTAGAGCAGGCAACCGATGCTGTTGTGCGGAAAAAGAAAGGCCAGACCTGTCCATACTGTGGTGGCAGCGTTCCGCAGCTAACTGACCAGTGTCCACATTGCGGTCAGCACATCACAGTAGAAGCAAGTAGCGAGCTGATAGAAATAATTGAGAATCTGGAAGAAGCTCTCGTTGACCTCAAAGACAGTAAGAATTTCGAAAGAAGCAAAGCCCAGATAGAACGCTATGCAAGAAAGGCAAGGATGTACTACAGCAATAATCCGAAGATAAAGCCTCTTCTTCAGGAAGTTAACACCGAGATGGAGATAGCCGAGAAGAAATACAAGGCTCAGCATACGTGGATTAAGGAACATCCCTACATAGCTTCTTTCCTCGCTCTATTACTAATCGCCGTATTACTCGGAATATTTCTTGATATAAAAAATGGAGGGGAATGGGCAATTGCATTTTGTATTGTAGGTTATGGAGGAGCTGCAATTGCAATAATGAACCATGTTAATAACGAGAAAAAAAAAGAAGCACTCGATCGGAAAAGTCGGGAGATGAATCCACAATATAATAAGAGACATAAAGGGTAAATATATCATCAAAACTTTATTCAATAAATCAACATGAAAAATCAAAATGATTATCAATACCTGAAAGAATCTCCGATATTTCATTTCAGCCTGCATGCCAAGGAGTTGTTTCATAGCAACTTCCTGGCATGGCTCGGGATGGATCCGGAACTGCGTGGAGTCTTCATAAATGTATTGGCCGCAGGATTCGGCATTGATGAGGAAACGGTTAAATCTTGGGGAACAGAGTTTGAAGTCCTACGTGAGAAAGACAACCTTGACCTTATAGTCAAGGCTCCGGACCATATCGAAAAGTCAAAACGCAGGAATGCCAAAGACCGTATTGTTCCAGGACAATGGTATGCAGTGATTGAGAACAAGATCAAAAGCGTTCCGAACAAGGCTCAACTTGATAAATATGCTGATGATATAAACAACAAGTGTGGCGGAGATCCGATAAAAGTAGAGAAGTTTCTATTGTCGATCTGCGAATCGGATATCGAACTTACCGGCGGGTGGAGACTTGTCACTTATTCCAAAATCGCTGAGGCCCTCAAAAAATCGGTCAATCAAGTAAAAGACCCTTATAAGAAGTATATCGTCTCCGACTATGTCGGAATGGTAGAGGCACTGATCGATATACTGAACAATGAGGAAGTGAATATGACGTGTCCTTTCCTTTTCAGGCCATCAAGAAATCTTGACGAACTGCGTATCGCCGATCTTGTCGATAAACGGCGTGCAGCCCGGATTGCTGAAATATACACCAAAAACACCGGCCTAAATTGCAGTTCCGGATATACCAACAAACAGTCGCTAATCCATACCGTTAAAAGATATGGAGACATCAGTGTGGGTATTCAGATTCAGGGCAGCCAGTATCGCCATTTCATAATGGGGTACATCAAAGAGAACGAGGTAGCTGATAGAAGCAAAGGTTTTTTAAGCGAGACAAGAAAGGAATTCCGAGATAAGATGCTTAGGCAATATCCGGAAGTCTTCGAAAGCAGATCAGTTAGGGGTGAAAATAACAGACCCTTCAACTCTTACAACAAGGATACGGAGGGTGAGACATTCTGGTATCAATACGTCACCATCAGGCCAGATGCCACTATCAAGCAGATAATGGACTGCATTTCCGAAGACATGAAAACAGCAGATATTGAAGTTGTTTAAACTTATTTACGAATTAAAAAAATAACAATGAAGAGTTA
>CAMWLX010000093.1 GCA_947175225.1 uncultured Porphyromonadaceae bacterium | reverse complement strand
TTAAAAAAATAACTTGAACAATTTATTACAGAAAAAATAATAAACACGACTGCTTCAAGGCAGTCGTGTTTATTATTGTAGTAGAGACGAAATATCTTTATTATCTTTAAATATCGGAAATCATTATTTCAAACGATACACCACCGCATCTTTCCCTTTAAGTTGAACTCTGGTAGCCTTTTCAGGATAAAGCTCCAATATGGCATTACGACCACAAAGGAGATCTTCAGACTCGATCTCTCCTCCCGCAATTCCAGCCATATCAAATGCCAACTGTGGTATTACTATATCCATTTCACACTCTGCTTGATCAAAATTCACTGCTATAAGTAGCACCGAATCTTCAGTATAGCGCAAGAAAGCAAAATGATAGTGAGGATTAAACCCTTCATGCTGAAGATTGACATACATCAAGTCGAAGAAGTTTCCTTCTCTCAGTGCAGGCTCAGCATTACACATTGTCAGAACCTTCTGGTATAATCCACGAAGCCACTTCTCCTGTGGAGTCAAATTTTTCAATGATGGAACTCCATTGTTCCACCATCTTCTCAGAGTGTCACAGCTCCAATAATCAAAGATAGTAGTCCTGTCATTATCTCCGGCAAATCCCTCATTATCCTTGGCTGATTCTCCAAGCTCTTGTCCGTAATAAATCATAAATGGACCTTTAGAAATCATAGAACTTACTACAAGCGATGGAACGACGTTGGCGGGATTTCCGGAATATGCCTTTGATCCAAATCTGACCTCATCATGATTTTCAAGGAAATTGAGCATTGAGTCCCCAATTCCGTCTACAGTTTGCCATGATCCTGTCAGGCGTGCTGCGGAGTGGTTGTGGATTTCTATGTCGACAAGAGTATCATAAAGATTTACCTTGTCGTAGAGATAATCGAAGCATCCATAGTCGAGGAATGGTCGGTATTGTGCTACGTCATAGATTTCTCCTATGAATTTAATGCTTGGATAATTCTTCTTTACTTGTGGAATTGCCCAATGCCAGAAAGGAAGAGGCACCATAAAGCACATGTCGCATCTGAAACCATCAATCCCTTTTGAAGCCCAGAATCTGAGAATGGCAAGCATCTTAAGCCATGTATCCGGGACCGGATCAAAATGATCGCTCCAATCTCCATAGTCGTGGCCATAATTGAGCTTTACTGTTTCATACCAATCATTCTTGCTGCAGAATGCATTGAAGCAATCGTTGCCGGTAGCCTTTGCAGGGAATTCAACATATGGAGTAGCTCCCTCTGAATCAATATCAAAATCAGGACAGAACTGCTGGAAAGGTATATAATAATAGTTATTTCTTACAGAAAAGCCCATCGTTATATCGTCGTCAGTACCAAAATCTTTGACTCCGGAAGGAGCAGAATCACTGTGATAGACGCGAGCCGTATGATTAGGCACATAGTCTATTATCACCTTCATTCCTTCCTTATGAATCCGCTTGACGCAATTCTCGAATTCTTTCATACGATTCTTGACATCCACTGCAATTGCAGGGTCAATGTCATAATAATCTTTTATTGCGTAAGGACTTCCTGCCTCTCCCTTGACTACGTTTGGATTATCAGGAATTATTCCGTACTCTGAAAAATCAGTCTTCGTGGCGTGCTCAATCACCCCCGTGAGCCAAATGCAGTTGACTCCTAACTCCTTGATAGACCGAAGCGTCTTATAAGTCAAATCATTAAGTTTTCCAGAACCATTCTCCTGGAGCGTCCCCCATGGTTTTGGATCCGCTTTCGTATTGCTGAAGATTCGCGGAAACATCTGATAGATTATCAGTCTCTCTTTTCCCATTTACTATTATTTTTTACCTTTATATTTATGTTAACATAACACTACCATCTATAATCATCCTATTTTTTCTTTAAGATATCTGAATATCTCATTTCAACTTATGCTCTAATATCCGACATGCATTCTCATACCCAAGTCCTACAATATGTCGCAATTTTGCAACATCAAATGTGCCTATGGCATGTGCTCCTCTTAAATTTATTAGCACATCACACATCTTCGCATCATTCACCATATTAGATTTCGACATCAATTGATAGCTCCTCAACGCTATCTCAAGAAGATTATGTTTCGTAGGGTCTTTCCATATATTATGGAATGGTGAACAGTTGATGCCATACAGAGTCTTACAATACTTCCTGATAGCCCATGCAGGAAGATTGCGAAGCACTCCGCCATCGACATATACTCCCCCATTAATTTTAATCGGTTCGAAAACTATAGGAATTGAGCAAGACGCAAGCACTCGGGGCACTATCTCTCCTTTCGCCCATCCTATCGACTTGCAATGCTGAAAATCGGTGGCACAAACGATGGTCGGAATTTTAAGATCCTCTAAGTTCTTAACCGGTAGCCATGATTCGATTAGTTTACCAAACTTATCGATCTTCATCAATGAATTTCCGGGCACTTTCCAAGTGACGAATTCCCTCACCTTAGTGAGATCCTCAAAGCAATGTTGCATATCGTCGGGGGTTAATCCTGCTCCATACATCACTGCTGCAACGCTTCCGGCTGACACGCCCGACAATACATCAGGATAAATTCCAAACTGCTCCAAGGCTTTCAGTACTCCTATATGAGAAAAACCACGCGCACCTCCGCCGCTGAAAGCAAATCCAACGGAATTGTTCGTTATCCCAATTTTTTCAAGGATTCCTCCAATGCTCCAAATCATATGTTACTTTTTTTCAATGTTTACTGACTTGATTAATTGAATCTCTAATATCTGTTTCTAACGGCTTAAGTGATTTAAAGCCGTCAAAGATTGAATCAGTAGATTCTTCCTTTCTATCCTCGTAGCCATCTTCCTTCTTTCTTCTGAACAGACGGTCAAAATCACGCTGGAAGACAACTCCAACACCCTGAGTAGTCAAAGCTGAACGCAAATAATAGTTCTGGTCATTGAAATGATTATAAGCTTTCAGACGAAGATTACCATTTTTACTTAGAAGATATTCTATATCGAAATCCCCTACAAATTGCGTGTTGCTCGTATTTTTATCTCGGTATCCGAAATTTCCATTGATCAGCAGCCTATTATTGAGCAATCTGGATGAAAGAGCCAAGTCAAATTCCATGTCTGTGAAGTCTCCCTTATCGCTTCTAAATGAAGGAGCGACATCCAATTTGTCGGTCATCTGACTCAATATATTGCTGAGCTGGGATGATATCGTGGATGATGCCACACTCGACCATTCCGACCCATTGCTCTGTCCTCCTGTATATTCCGGAGTGTAGAAGCGATTCAAAGCCAATAGATATATTATTTGGCGACTCATCATGTCGTTGGTAGACACCAGACTTTTCACCTTTCTTTCTACATCTGATGTCAATGTAGGCAACTCTATATCAAATGTGATATCAGGATTGGTCATAGGTCCGTCTACAAGTAGAACTGCATCTACAGGCACATTTGTTCTGTTCAGCTCCTTGTCTGTCGAAAAACTCTTGTCAAGATCCGTCAGATTTGTATTCACTCTATATGTAGCCGTAATGTCAAGAATAGCTTTCATCGGATCCCCGTCAAATTTTATCTGACTCCCTTTCCGGATATTGAAATTCTTGATGATGATGTCTTGAAGCGTAAAGTTATAGTTACCTTCATCAAGCACATACGTTCCGATCATCCTCAAATCATTGCTTGCCAAATTGTAATCCATCTGCAATGCCCCTTGTCCTCTTGCCGTAATATTGTCACCGGCTTTGGGATCCATCACAAGCGTGACTAACGCAGCATTTGTGACTGAACCCTTAAGTGAAAGAATGACATTGCTCGATCTCTCTTCTTCTGCTTCTTGTTGTTTCTGGAATTTCAATAGATAATCAGGAATACTGTCTACTTCAGCAGCTTTTTCTTGCGCCTTCCTTTTATCAGTAAACGTCAAGAATGAATATTGCTCCACATCTTCAGCATCGCTGATGATATAATAGAATTTAGAACCTTCTTCAGTAGTCATATTCATATCTATGTCTATGAGCCCCGTATACCCATTAATTTGAGCATGACCCGAACCATAGATTGTGCCATACCATAATGGATTCAGTTTCTCGTTGGTGTCATAACACAAAAGCGACTTTGCCTCCCTCAATCTGAAATTGAAGGAAGGATTGTGGAAATAAGTATGCTTAAGCCATCCGCTGAATTCAGCAGTATGCCCTTCATCATCATAAAGCGTCAATGGAGGAATTTCTATTACGCCTTTATGAAGATACACCGAATCACAGCCGGCATGATACCATGTATTAGTAAAATCCAATTTCATCGAGAGAGTATCTGCCCTTAAGTCTCCTACAAGGTCGATGTCTGAGAACGTGCCAAAAAGCTTGCATTTGCCGGATGCTTCTCCATTCAAATCAGAACAGAACGCCGAGACAAACGGCTTCATAATCCCAACATTTACTTTATTGGCATCGAAGCCAAAACTTAGTGAATCGCGTGTCACCCATACTCCGCCATCTACGCTTGCCTTGCGTTCTCTCGTCAAAGGATCTCGTATCACTCCATATATTCCTACTTTCTGCTCCCTTATGTCATACTCCGAGGCGAGATCTCCATCACCCAATACAGCTCCGTTATAACTTAGATCCTTTACATGCAAAAACTTTGTCTTTGCTTCAAGATTCTTTGTCAACAATCGGCTTCCCACTACTTCTCCAGTAGCCATTCCCCCAAATGAGACATAATTGATGTTAAGTATATTGAATATGTATTCCAAATCAATGTCATTGAGTCTGACTTTGACTAAATCTTCATCGCTTTCAGAAGCTACTCCCTCGATTTTTATAAACTGATCTTCATGACTAATCAAGAAATTATCTACTTCAATTCGTTTTCCTGAATAATCAATAGCTCCGCTTGCTACCGACCATGCCTTATCGCTGATTGTCACAGTCGATGGAAGAATATCTACCCTAACAGCAAGGTCTCCTTTTGTCTTAAACGGATTAGGAATCCGAGAAAAAAATGCCTCTAAAGCTAATCCTCCTTTAAGAATGCTTTTCATCGTAGGATTTAGCCCTAAATCCATTCTTACCTTATCATGCACAGCATATATGTCTGCTGCTAATTCTACGTCGCCTTTCTTTGCAGGGAAAATCAATCCGGTATTGATTTTCGCCATGCCAAGAAATGAATCGATATCAAGAGAAAAATCAAAGTCTCTTATAATTTTGTTTTTCCCTTGTAGCAGATGTGGAGTAGACGTATTTAAGAAAATCTTTCCTTGCTCCATGTCTATAGTTCCGAGCAATTGCATATCCGTGAGCGGACGTATGGGAGAATTTAAGAAAGTGTAAGGTGCTGATGTTCCCTTAAAGAGGATATTAAATGTAAAATCATTATTAGCCTGCGGCTCTTCCATGATTTTCTTCGTTAAGGAGGAAAATGAAGGAAAAACTTTTCCGATCATCATCCTTATTTCCTTCCATAAAGTGCTTGGTATGATTTTTCCTGACGCATTTACATCAAACCAATCTGATGTAAGTTTGATCTCTCGGCTAATAGCTGGTCCGATTTCATTATTTTGATATATCAACGAATCGGAATGTATTGTCAGATTTTTCAAATTAAGCTTACTGCCATTTGTTCTTAGTATTGTAAAATCACTTAGATCGAGCATTCCTGTCATATTGTCGACACTGTTGCCGACAGTATTAGCTGTGAATTTTCCTGATACGATGCATTCCGACATTTTACCCTTGATTCCGAAGTCTGACGGATCTATTCCGGAAAAAGCCATATCCACTTGCGCTCTCGTGTCTTTTCCTGCAAGCATAGCTGCAGCATCAAGATTCATTCCCATTTTATCAGAAGAAACGTCGAGGGTAACACTGATGTCTTTTCCTGATTTTTCCAAATCAAAATCCAATCCGGTAATTGGATTTCCGAAAATTTCACAATCCTCAGATGTCAGCGTCAGATGTCCCTCTGCATTGCGATCAAACCCTGCAACTTCAGCATCTACATTAAACGAAGCTTGCCCTATCAGGCCGGTTGAAAGCAATTCTCCAAGTTTTATTTCTTTCCCGGTTGCATTTAATGCCATCATGGGTTTCCTTGAATGCAAGCGACTGCAATTCGCTGTGAAATCCACACTTCCACAATCAGTAGTTACCACTCCTTTGGCATCTGCACTGTTCCCATCTGTAAGATTCCCTTCAAGATCCAAAAGTACACCTCCGGTTTTCTCTACAATATGCTTCCCCTTGCTGCTTATGTTTGGAAAAATTGAGACGACGGCAGATATCAATTTGGATGAAAGTTCAGCATGAAGATTACTGAGCGTCAGATTTAGACTATCTTTTTTATTGATACCTACTGCATTCCCTTTCACGCTTATCATTGAATTAGAATCCTCATTGCCAAGAAGAAATTCCGAAATATCAATACTATTGTCTTTATATAGAGCATCCAACTGTAGAGCCCATGGTGAATCGAAAGCACTAAGTTGAGGCACGAGAGATGAAAAGTCAGACGGAGTCAACCTTCCATCCACTTGTGCGCGAATATCAGAAATGGAGTCAACTCTCATGTCCATATCCCCTATGGCAAATGATGAATTTGGAAGTTCCATCGCCAAATATTTTACGATTACCCGATCGCCTCCCTTCTTATCCGGATTCTTTAGATATTCCACTTCAGCTGTCAATCCACGCAAATTAATACCCGGGGAAACTTCAAACTGCAAGTTTCTGACATCAAATTTAAATTGGTCATTTTTTAAGATGGGAATACTTAAATCCATCCTTAGCCTTGAGACATCAATATCAGCATACCGGGTTTTAACACCTAAAGAATCTGACATCCATGGCCTTGATAGACTTGCCTTGGAATCGCGAATCACGATATTCCTTATCCTCAAGTCAAATATTGTAGCCGGTTTATTTTTATCTTTCGGCGACAAAGCATCAATCAAAAACTGTATATTCATTGGCGCTCCCTCTGATTTCTGAACGATCGAAGCATCCAGCCCAATTATTTCAGCATAGTTCAGCACCACCTTACGATCCATAATAAGTCTTAACAGATCTATGCCCGCTGCCACTTTCCTAATCTCAGCACATTTTTCTCCTTCGGGAGTAAGAAGCGTTGCATCAGTCAATATGACCTCACTGAAAGGCTGGATTGTCAAGGATTCAATTCCGAGTGTGCCCCCAAGAACTAAAGATACTTCCTCGCAAACTCTATCTTTAATTTTATTTTGAACTGATGGCACAGACAATACTACATACAATCCTACGTATACAATCACAAGAAGCACAATCACTGTCATGATAATGCTTCTGAATACATTGTATACAGATTTCAATAGACTCATTTATAGTTAGATAAACATAACTTTGCGATTCTGTAGACCCATAAAAATCTACTTGCTTACCACATTTCTCTACAAAATTAATAAAAAAACGCGATTTAACGCTAAAGAAAAACATAAAAAAGAGATTTGCATCTTTCAAAAAATAGTATTAACTTTGCATTACTCATCCTCATCCGATAAGTCAGAAGACATAAACAACAACAATGAGCACTACAATCCTTGGTATAGAGTCAAGTTGCGACGATACGTCTGCCGCAGTGATTTCAGATGGAATCCTGCGAAGCAACGTCATAGCGAGTCAGAAAGTCCACGAGCAATTTGGTGGAGTGGTTCCTGAGCTCGCAAGCCGCGCGCATCAACAAAATATTCTTCCGGTAGTAAGCGAGGCATTGCGTCAAGCTGGCATTGTCTGCAGCGAATTAGATGCAATTGCTTTCACTCGCGGGCCCGGGCTGCTTGGTTCATTGCTCGTCGGCACATCATTTGCCAAAGGCATGGCTATTGGGCTCGGCATCCCGACAGTCGACGTCAATCATCTTCATGGACACGTACTCAGCCATTTCATTAAAGAGAATGAGGGGCAAGAAGTGCCGGAGTTTCCTTTCCTGTGCCTTTTGATATCAGGAGGCAACTCCCAGATTATACTTGTTCGCTCCCCTTTCGATATGGAAATGCTTGGGTCTACAATTGATGATGCTGCCGGAGAAGCTTTTGACAAGTGTGCCAAAGTGATGGGACTTCCATACCCCGGCGGCCCTATTATCGATCGGCTTGCCACAGAAGGAGATCCAGATGCTTTTAAATTTGCTAAGCCTAACATACCGGGGTTTGACTATTCCTTCAGCGGATTAAAGACTTCTTTTCTTTACACTGTCCGCGACCACCTAAAGAACGACCCTCAGTTTATTGAGAAAAGAAAAGCTGATCTTGCAGCCTCCCTTCAGAAGACTATCATAGATATTCTTCTCGACAAGCTTGCAAAAGCAGTCAAGGCTACAAAAGTCAATGCCGTAGCTATCGGAGGAGGAGTCTCAGCAAACTCCGGGGTGCGAAATGCAATTCAGGATTTTTGCAATCGCCGTCATATCAAGGCATGGATTCCAAAGCGAGCATTTTCCACTGACAATGCAGCTATGGTAGCCATAGCCGGATATTACAAATATATCAAGGGTGAGTTCTGCTCCCTTGATATGCCTCCCTATTCAAAAGTTGAAGTTTAGACACTACGAAGATTATGAATGAAGTCCCAAATATCGAAAAAAGGCACGTCATTGTGTATGGCTACACAGCTGACGAAATCGCAAGCATCCTGAAGCATTTTGAAAAGCATCTTCCGGAGTATATCAAGATTGCCATTGAGGCAAATCTTCTTCTGTCAAAAATTACGCTCACCGGTCAACATAGTGGCGCGATTATCCTTAGTTTCCAGATGAATCGCCTTCACCAGAATCTTCGAGACATTTTCACAAAAGATGTGATTGCGGACGAGGATAAATCATTGGCAGAAGTGCTTGGCGCTCTCTTGAAAGAACGGGAGCTTACCGTCTCTTGTGCGGAAAGCTGCACAGGGGGAAACATCGCCCATCGGATCACCCAGCAACCGGGTAGTAGCAATTATTTCCTTGGGAGTATTGTCAGCTACGCCAACGATGTCAAGACAAAAGTGCTCGGTGTCCCACAAGAATACATAGATCGGCAAGGCGCAGTGAGTCGTGAAGTAGTAGAAGCCATGGCTGAAGGTGCTACTCGCCTTATGCGAAGCGACTGCGCTATATCCACTTCCGGGATAGCGGGTCCGGATGGCGGCACAAAATATAAACCGGTTGGTACCGTCTGGATCGGTGCAAAATATGGCAGCAAACTTGTCAGTGAGTGCCGTTACTTCAAAGGAAGCCGCAACGATGTCATCGAGCAAGCTACCGCCCACGGCATGGTAATGCTCATCAATCTTCTCCGAGAAACCTATGAAGAGGAAGACGACCTTGCCGACGAATAAACTAAGCATATAACCCCTTAAAACTCAATTTTCGCCTGCAAAAATTGAATTATAAAAATGAGCGACTCCACTTCTGACGACTTAAATATTGATCAATCAAACGAATCTATCTCAGAAAAGATCAAAAACGATAATAAGAAACGACACAGTCCTTTCCTCTTGCTTCTTGGCATTCTAATGACCGGGACAGCTGGATGGAAAGACTTACGGCGTTCTCGCTTGAAACCTGAGCAGACTGCTGCGGGATGTTTCTATCCACTCATTGCGCTGACCTCTATATGTCGATTCTCTGATTGGTTCTATCTTCCGGAATTCAACCTCTCCACTACTCTAATCACGGCTACATCTGTATTCGTTTCATTCTTTTTCAGCTATTTTGCTGTGCCGGTAGTGTGCAGATGGACGTTTCCAATGGCTGCCAAGTCAAAGACAGAAACCCCTTTTTTCAAAATGATAGTGCAATATTCTCTCTCAAGTCTTGCACTGTTCTGGATTCCTTCTGAAATCATGCCGGTGCTTGAAACGCTTACCGTCTTCCTTCCTATTTGGACTGCTTTCATTATCACAAGAGGTATAAGATTTCTAAGACTTCCTGAAAATTCTGTCAACCGTTGTATGGCAATAATTGTTTTGACGGTAATCGTAATGCCATACATATTCATATGGCTATGCAACAAAATCTTCTTCTGAAGTTGTTTAAACTTATTTTTTTATTAATATTTCGTCAGGTTTTCGAGCGGA
>CAMWLX010000092.1 GCA_947175225.1 uncultured Porphyromonadaceae bacterium | reverse complement strand
TATTCCTCTACGTCTCGTGGGCTCGGAGATGTGTATAAGAGTCTGATGAAATACCAGTTACATATATTGACCGATATTGTCATCCTTAGTGCTTTAATACACTTTGATGCCGAGAGTCACGAAGTGAAGCCAATCAACGATCATTGGAAGTTTCATTATGGTTTTCAAGCACCATCTCATGAAATTTCAGATGTGACTTTGCCACATACTTGGAATCGTAAAGATGCAATGTTCGGAGACAAGAATTATTTCAGGGGATTGTGCAATTATACCCGAATCCTTCCGGCTAATTTAAAAGAAAGCGGCAAGAGAGTTTTCCTAAAAGTCAATGCAGCGCAGACAGTAACTGATATATTTATTGACAATCATTTTGTGAAACAACATAAGTGCGGCTATACTGCTTTTGTGACTGAGATTACGGATTTTCTTACCCCGAATAAAGAAGCAAAACTTGAGATAAGAGTTAGCAATGCCCCGACAATGGATGTTGCGCCAATTTGTGGCGATTTTAACATCTACGGAGGTTTGCCAAGAGGCGTAGAACTGATCGTCACAGAGCCAACATGTATAGCTCCAGACTTCTATGCTTCTCCGGGCGTCTTCTTTTTCCCAAAGAAGTTAGATGAAAAGAAAGCTGAACTTGATGCAGTGGTTCATATATCCTCTGATGGGTCGATCCCACTGGAAGGTTATGAGGTGGAATCGTCTATTTGGGATGGGTCAAAGTTAGTTGGAAAGAAAAGTGTCTTAGTTGATGACATTTCAGATCCAATATCGCTATCCCTTTCAATTGAAAATCCTAAATTGTGGGATGGTCCAACGAATCCATTCATGTATACAGGGCGAGTAGAATTGAAAAGAAATGGCAAGACTGTTGATATGCGCGAAGTTCCAGTTGGGCTTCGAAACTTTGATGTAACTTCAGATGGAGGTTTTTTCCTTAATGGTAAGCCTCATCGATTGAATGGGGTAAATCGTCACGAGGATGTTTCAGAGCGAGCTTCGGCAGTGACTGAAGCTGACCATCGTCAGGATGTCGATATTATCAGAGAGATGGGTTGCAATGCAGTCAGGATGAGCCATTATCCTCAATCTGAAAGTTTTCTCAATATGCTTGATTCAGCTGGTATAGCGTCATGGGTTGAGATACCTTTTGTCAATGTGTATGTAAATAATCCTGCATATGATGAGAATTTGAAGGAGCAACTCAAGGAAATGATCTATCAATACCATCATCATCCTTCTGTTTTTGCATGGGGTCTCTTTAATGAGATTAATTCCGGATGGCTTGATCGCCCATCGAAAATGGTTGTCACTCTTGATAGTCTTGCCCACACTCTTGATCCGTCAAGAATGACCATGGGCGCAAGCAATCAAAATGATGATTTCAATGGATTCACAGATATCATTGCCTTTAATAAATATTTCGGATGGTATGGTGGCGAGCCTTCTGAACTTGGCGGATGGCTTGATGGAGAGCATCAAGCACATCCTGAGAGAAAGATAGGAATGAGTGAGTATGGAGCAGGAGGAAGCGTGATGCAACAGAATGAAGACTTAGTGAAACCTGAGCCATGGGGACATTGGCATCCTGAGAATTGGCAGACACAGTATCATGTAGATAGTTATCGTCAACTTGCCGAAAGAGATTATCTTTGGTGCAATTTTATATGGTGCATGTTTGATTTCTGTGCAGCTTCACGCAATGAGGGAGACACTCCGGGAAGAAATGACAAGGGTCTCGTCACATATGACAGAAAGACCAGAAAGGATGCTTTTTACTTTTATAAAGCAAACTGGAATAAAGACGACAAGTTTGTGCATATATCAGGAAAGCGTCAGCCAAGGTCAGGAGTTGCGACAACTATCATGGCTTTCAGTAACGATGGGGCAGGAGAACTATTTATAAACGGTAAGAAATATGGAAAGTCTGAGCCGGACAACGTAAATGTATTGATTTGGGAAAATGTTCCTTTGTCAAATGAAGGAACCATAGTCGAAGTGCGTACAAAACATAGCACAGACACATTGACTATTCCATAAGGATTGAAACAAAAGGTCGGTAAAGCTACCTCCTGACTGCTAATCGACAGTCAGGAGGTAGTGTTTTACTTAATCGCAATTAATTTAAGGAACGCTTCGCCAAGAGGCACGAGCAGATTATGACCTTCGGCATTAAGGTGTGCGGTATCATTTGTACCCTGAAAATATTTTGCACGGAATTCAGGATTGTTGACATCAATCACTCCTAATGCTGCCATATCGAGCACAGGTATTCCTCTTTGTCCACAAGCTTTGATTATCTGTGCATTTACTTTTTGAAACCCCGCACGATCAACAGCCCAAGGAGTTACGAATGCTAATCTTGAATTTGGAAATTTATTCTGCATTCCATCAAGCAGAGCATCAAGTCCTTTAGTGAAATCATTCCATAAATCTTCGTTGCTATGATTGACAAGATAGTCAGCATCATTATGGCCCGCAATTATCACAATATAATCTGCTGAATCCGGGATTTCTGTTTTGTATCTTTCGGTCATGGCAGGGCCGAAACCATCTTTAGTACGGTCGAAAGCTATAGAACTTCCGTTTCGTCCGCAATTCACATAATTCATTCCAAGATTGGTAGCGGCCTTAGCGTGCCACGTCTCATCAGAAGGGCGACGATGATTCTTCACATAGCTATCACCAAGAAAAGCAATTGTCTTTCCTGATAAATTAGGTTCAGTAGCAAAAGAAGTGAAAGCTGCTGTGAATGCTAAAAAAGCAATGATAAATTTTTTCATGACTACTATATTCATTTTATATACTTGATTCTACAAAATTACTAAAAAATATTGAGAAATAACCCTTATTATTATAAAAATCCTCCCCGACCTATGCCGGGGAGGATGATTATAGTGGGTAGGATTATTCTGTAGGAATGAGATTCGGAGTGAGCGCACGTTGCCATTTGAAGAAGAGGAATGTGCAGATTACCATTGCTGCGAGTCCGATGGCTTCGCTGACATACAGAGGAAGACCGATACCTTCTTTATATGCTCCAAGCGGAGCATAACAGATGAAACTAACACAGAGAGCCGTCATAAACATGGCTGGGATCAATGTTATGAAATAAGCCTTTTTATAGCGAGCCAAATAGACACTGCATGCCCAAAGGGTGAAGATAGAGAGTGTCTGGTTGCACCATGCGAAGTATCTCCATAAGACATCGAAATTGATATTGAGCAGAAAATAGCACACAGCGATGATGGGCAATGAGACGAGTAAGCGCTTGATAAATTTCTTCTGGGCAATGCCAAGTGAATCTGCTATGATAAGACGAAGGCTGCGCATGGCTGTATCTCCAGTGGTTATAGGGGCAGCAATCACCCCAAGGATTGCAAGCACACCGCCGAAAGTGCCAAGCCAGTTGACACAGACCTCATGAACTAAGATTCCTGCATCCGAACCATTTTCTGCCATGTAGCCGGCAAGTTTGTCGTATCCGCCGGTAAAAGCGATTGCTGCAGCCGCCCAAATGAGAGCAACAATACCTTCAGAAATCATAGCCCCATAGAATACCTTGCGCCCATGCTTCTCATTGTTTAGGCAACGTGCCATCATCGGGCTTTGCGTAGCATGAAATCCGGATATGGCACCACAGGCGATAGAAATACACATCATGGGGAAAATCGGAGCCGCTTCTCCGGCAGGATGACGATTGAATAGACCTTCAGAGAATCCATCAGGAATAGGAACTGCATTAATGATCATATATCCCATTATTCCGACTGCCATAAATAAGAGCGCGAAACCAAAAAGAGGGTAGAGGTTTCCAATAAGCTTGTCTACGGGTAGGAGAGTGGCGAGTATATAATATAGGAAAATGCAGATAGCCCAAAATGTAGCATTCAGATGTTCCGGAGTTAGGGTAGCAAGAAGGTTGGCAGGTGTGCGCACGAAGACTGCAATCACCATTACAAGAAGGATACAAGTGAAAACACTCATCACCATCTTTACTTTCTTGCCGAGTTCGCTACCTACAATCTCCGGAAGGGATTTACCACCGAGACGAAGCGAGATCATTCCTGACATGAAGTCGTGGACGGCACCGGCGAAGATTGTACCGAGCACAATCCATAGAAAAGCCGCCGGACCATACATGATGCCCATTATGGCGCCGAAAATCGGTCCTACACCGGCGATGTTTAGAAACTGGATGAGATATACCTTCCATGTAGGCATCTCAACGTAGTCAATACCATCAGCCATGGTCTTAGCAGGAGTAGGGCGAGAAGAATCAGTGCGGAACACACGTTCTACAACTCCTCCATAGATAAAATATCCTAAGATAAGCGCTATAAGCGCGATAATGAATGATGTCATTATGATTTGAATTTAATTTACTGAGGATTGTATCCTCAGCATAGGATTGATGAATATGTATATTAAATAACGTGACTATTAGCGAAAAATTATAATTTATAAGTTCAGTATGTCGTCGCAATATGGAAGTACTCCTCTGCGATGGGTGATTATGATAATTGTGTGGGTCGAAGTCCTTTGAGAGAGGCGTTTCATCAGCAGTCGTTCAGTTTCCTCATCAAGAGAGGCGCTCACTTCGTCGAGAAGCATTATTGATCCCTTACGAAGCAAACCTCGTGCTATTGCGATTCGTTGAGCCTGTCCCTCGCTGAGTCCGTAGCCCTGTTCTCCGCAAGACGTTTCCAACCCATACTTCAGATCGAATACAAAGTCTGCTGCCGCATCATGCAGTGCTGCTCTCATTTCTTCCTCTGTAGCGTCAGGATTAGCGATTCGGAGGTTGAAGCGTATGGTGCCACTGAGCAGACTGTTTCCTTGCGGCACGTATACTATGCGACTTCGCGTCATTGCTGATACAGGAATCGAAGAATTGCGTTCTCCAGTTCCCGTGAATATCTCTATATTACCTTCTTGAGGCCTTAGGAGTGCGAGTATAAGGCGTAGGAGAGTGCTTTTCCCAGCTCCGGTCTCACCCATAATTGCTGTTTTGCTTCCAGGCGCAAATGTGTGACTGAAATGACAAAAGATAGGATGATCACTACCCGGGTAATGGAATGTGACGTTTCGGAACGAGATGCCTGTGGGATAATCTATTCCGTCGATTATTGTTTCGGAAAATTCTTCTTCACTTGGCAAGTCTTCTATCTCAGCGATTCTTGAGAATGCTGTATGAGATTGTATGACTCCGGGAAGTAGCCTTGCAAGTTCAGCCAGAGGTCGCTGAATTTGTCCGGCGAGTTGCAGGTATGCTGTCATCATTCCGAATGTTATCGTTCCCCTATATAGACCAGAAATGCCCCACAAGAATGCAGCAAGGTATCCTGATTCGAATCCGGCGATCACGGCAGTGCGTGAATACATAGTGATGTTGGCACGCTTACGGATGAAGCTGTATCTCGAATGATGAAGGGTTGAGATGTATTCAATGGTCCGATATGTTTGTCGGCAAGCAATAAGAAGTATACGGTGCTGAAGACTTTCTTGCATTCTTTCTTGAAGTCGGCTCTCAATGTCGCGGATGCGTCGGGTCAATACCTTCATCTTACGGAAAAATACCTTTCCTGCAAAAAAGAATAAAGGGAGGATGACTATAAGAATTATGGCAAGTAGCGGACTGAAATACCAAAGAAAAAGGAATGCCCCGACAAGCTGAACTGCGGCTATAATTACAGTCGGGACTGTCCGGCACAGACATTCAGCGGCTACACGACAATCTTCCGTCAATCGCGACAGTGTCTCGCCGGAATGAAATCTTTCATTTCCATTCCAGTTGGTTGTCATAAGACGCGAGAAAAGCTTTTTCTGGAGTTTGTTTTTCATCTCGGCCTCAGACAATTCTGTAGTACGATTTCCTATCGCAGCACATAGCAGTTCCACCGCAATTGCAGTCACTAAACCTGCTAAGCATAGAGAAAGATTGCCTGAGGCATCACCGGTTGCCAGATCGACTGTCTTTTTGCTTAATGCCACAAAGACCAGACCTGTGAAGACACGAATGATTCCTACCGATGCACTCAATGCAATCTTACTTCGAAAACCTACTGACGTTCCCCAAATGTATTTTATCATAATCAGTCCATCTTCATTATATCTTTTATGACGCGGGTCATCCCCTTTATAACATAACTGCCATATGCCCTTGATATTGTGTTCGGATCAATCCATAACTTTTTCATTTGGCATAGGGTTTGGTGGCGAAATGAATATATTTTCCAAGCAAAATATCCTTTCTGACGCTTGGCACCTGAATGTCTTGCTCGTCCAAAATTACCCTCTTTCATTATCATCGAAAGAACCATTTTTGAATGCTTCCTATAGCTCTTGGAATAGAACGGACACGCCGTTTCCGGGAGACCTAAATGCTCTACAGCTATTGGAGCAAATATTTTCCAAGCTCTCATTAGCCGAAATTCCAAGAGTAACTTTTCGAGTTCGTTCGGATTGATTTCTTTGGAGTGGGCGTGCATCAGCATTGTCCAGTCGCATACATGCCTGAGCCCAATTCCTCCATTCCGGAAATGATGGTATAGGTGTAGGAAAACGAAAACAATATCAAATGTTGGAGTCGGTACAGGAATTCCTTTACCTGCGATTGAAATTCTACGTTTGGATGTGGAAACTTGATTACGGCTCCATTGCTGAAATTTGCGGTCAGCTGATCGCGATGGCAATTGTCCTGCCATCCTGTGCAGCTCAATGCGTATTCCTTGCAGCCAGCATCCATAGTGCTTAGCCTTCGGCAAGAATTGATCTTCCCTTTTCCATCCGAAATCCTTGATGGCAGTGTACGCAGAATGATAGCTGTCCTCTCCGACGAAAAGGTCTATGTCACCGCACTGTCGCATCTCAGACCGAGGATAGGAGCGCGCGTATGCTTGTCCTTTGAGCAATAGTGCAGTTATTCCTTTATCACTTAACCTTGTCACTGATTCCGCCACACATTTGTCAATGAGCATATGCGTACGACGGTTGCGCTCTATGAAAGAAAAAGCTTTTTGTATCCATTCCTTAGGGGGACTGAGACTTTGTTTCAGTGAGAAGGCTCCTTCAAAAGTAAGAATCCCTACAGTTTGCTGCAAAGCAAGTTGAGCAATCTGTTGCCAGTCTACTTCATTTTTAGAAAACAACGCTTCATCTACCGGATTTTGCCAGAGTGTAGATCTGACAAGTGCAAGCATCTGTTGCGCCGAGAGTGAGATCGAATGGTACATTATTTTATTATCCCTGCCTGAAGCCATGTGTTGACCAATTCCTTCGCATCATTGTTTGCAACTTCCTCCTCTACGTCGAAGCGTTGCAATAGCAAATCGATAATGGTCCGAGTAGAGAAATCAGAGTTTGGAAGAGATTCCCAGACATAAGCGGCTGAAGAGTTAAGGGATACAATTCTGTCGAAATCGATCAGATACACGCTTTCCGCTACTATCATTGCGTCTTGTCCGAGTCTGCGCATTACAAATCCTTCTGTCTTTTTCATTTCTGTTTAATCTTTTTTGTTATTTTGACTTTCAATCGTCTTAATGGCAAAAGGGAACGCCATGCCATTACGCTTATACGCTCTTTTAGTGACCCGGTGTGATATACATTATGGTCACGAATGACACTCTCGACTATCCCATATATATCAGATCGGGAGCATTCCTCAGTCGCAAAGAGGTTGCCGTCTCCCATAAGAGTAATCCTATCACCTCTTAATCCAATTATCCTGTGAATCACATATCTTTTGCCATCTATTCTTGCCAAAACCACATCGCCTTTACGCAAGATGTCTGATGGAGCCAGTAAAAGTATGTCTTCGTGACTGTGAATGAAAGGGCGCATGCTGTTGCCTTTTGCCCTCAGTTTCACTCTCTTCCCTTGCGAAAGATGGAGGCAAATTTCTCCGATAAGGATATCATTGTCTATGGTATGTGGCTGATTCATCTCGGCTCGAACTAAAGACGCACGGGCCGTGCGTCTTTACAAGGTTATTAGTAGTCAATTCTTTAAAGCATATTAAGGCTGCTTCCTGATTCGGGAGACAAGAGAGACTATAAATGGGGATCATGCTGATTACCTTGGTGATAGTGGAGTGAATTGCTTCTGCCATAATATGATCCCATTTCATGCATGAGCAAGAGGGAAGGAGAGCTGCGTATGCCTTTATGCCTGTCAAGGATGATATTTCATTGAGTGGAGCTTGATGTAGGCGGACGATGCCTCCGGCGGTGATCCTTCGGTTTCGGTAGCAGCTTGTCTTTCCGCTCCAAGGAGATCCATATACATATACTTTTTCGTCTACTATCCGAATGATTGGATTGTCATCGTTAAGCAGTTCCGTTCCTGATATGTTTTCAATCCATAGACGGCTGTGGGTGCTCTTTCCGGTTCCACTTTTTCCTAAAAAGAGATAACCTTTGTCGTTTAAATCGACAGCAGAGGCGTGTACCAAAAGGGTATCATGCTTAGATGAAGCGAAAGTATAGAGCAGCATCAGCGCTGTGTCAAGAGCATAACGTCGTTCGCTCAACGTGCCGCCTATCCATGCTTTAGCAAAATGATAATCTTTTGAGATTCGGATACGGCAACAGTGGCAATCGGTAATAGCTGTAACGTAAATTGTAAGGCAACCGTCTTTCTCCTTGAATAGAGTCATTCTTCCGTTTTCATCTTCAAGGACTGCTGAGACAGGTCCTTTGGTATCCAATGCTTCGGGGGCATCTGTGAAAGAAAGAGTAAACAGCTTATCCTCCTCATAAGAAGAGTCTGTCCGAAAAGGAGCATAAGATAGCAGTTCCTTTTCAGACAGCATTTCGTTAGCATATTCGAGGGCGAATGAATGTCCGCCAACTTGATAGGTGGATTTTGATGGCATTTTCTGATTACTCGTAGTATGGTTTTTCGTCGGGATGGGCTTCAAGCCATTTGTTTGTAAGCATCAGTTTATTTTTACCTTCTTCTTCCACTGCTGTAAGATTAAACCAGTAACGTTTGCCTGCTTGTATAGGAACGTTAAATCCATCTAAAGTTATTGTATATGGATGGTCGGTATCGTGACGCTTTATTAGGTCGATAGTTAAGCTCTTGCCAACTTGTTCGTTATTTATTCTCGGAACAGTAGTGAGGTAAAGATCATAAGTTTGACCTGGCGCTATAGAATCCCCTATATCTAAAGTACCGTTTTTTCCATTGATGGTGGTTCCGATATTATCTGTATAAGGCTCGGAGCCATTGAAAAACTCATTTTCTGTATATACTTTTAACCCACTTGATATGGTTGTGTCCACGCTGCAGTATAAAGTGGTGTTGAAGAATGATTCAGTTCCCGGATATTTAAACTCTAATTTCGTAGGATATATGTATTTATCTGTTTCATTTCGCAGAGAGACACGCAAGATAGCAGATAGATGTTTGAAATGCAGGTCCGGGATAATGTCATCCTGTTCGACAGTGACTATATCGTACAATCTAAGATTGTGCTGCATGTATGCCAAAGATGAATCATTGGGATTTTTAACGATGAACTGTGGCTTGTTTGCTTCAGTACCGACACCTATCGTAAAAATCTTACGATCATCATAAGCTCCATCAGTAGATATTTGTCTTATCAATGTAGCACCGTAATTTACAAATAATGTATCTCCTGCCTTAATCTCTAAGTTTGGATCGACATCATATACTGATTCAAATACAGCATGTCTACCATTAAAACTCGTAACATCAAGTTGGATCCCCTCTGGTGGACACTGTGACAATCTTGAGACATTATACAGTGCGATATAATCATTTTTAGTCAGACCTCCATATCCCGCCATATCCCACATAAAGATCTCGTTATTGTGATCTCTATTGCCATAAGTGATTTGAGCACGTGTATCCTGTTCCGGATTGCCAAAGGAAATATAGCTACGAGTATCGTCAGCACCGGGAAGCGTTCCATTTACGGTAAGTACTCGCTTAGGAGTAACATTTTCAGTTGGAGCTTCCGACTGACAAGAGCATAATATTGGCAATACAGGAAGAGCGATCAAAAATCTTCTTATATCCATTACATTTATTCTTTGTATGTTAAAATCCCCATCCTCCACCATTGGTGAAGTTGGTAGCGCTTCCGTCAAGGATGGGCTGTTCCAC
>CAMWLX010000091.1 GCA_947175225.1 uncultured Porphyromonadaceae bacterium | reverse complement strand
TTCGAACCCAAGACCCACAGCTTAGAAGGCTGTTGCTCTATCCAGCTGAGCTACCGGACCAGACCATTTGTGGATGCAAAGTTAGTTAGAATTTTGGAATTTTGCAAATATTTATGTGATTTTCTTTGGGAATATCACAAAAAGTCAACTTAGGCGCACGCGAAGCAATGAAAAAGAGAGTCTCAAAAGTGAGATAAATTGAGTCGAAAGCCTGTTTATCCAAACTAAAATAGGGTTTTAAACGTTTTATTTCTGGAGGTCGATATTGAACTCCACAATTAAAAATAGGATAATAAAAACATATTATGGATAAATTAAGTTATGCTTGGGGCGTGCTTATGGGTAAGCAGCTCAAGGCTATGGGTGTCGGGACTCTTGATTCCGAAGCTTTTAAGGATGGTGTAAAGGTAGCTTTTGACGGAGGAACTCCCGAAGTGCCTGAAGAGGAATGCCAGAAGATGATCAATGAATATCTAATGGATCTCCAGCAGAAAGCTGAGGCTGCCGCTAAAGAAGCTGGCACTAAATTCTTGGCTGAAAACAAGAGCCGCGAAGGCGTGAAGGAAACTCCTTCCGGACTGCAATATGTAGTGGAAAAAGAAGGTGAAGGCGCTCAACCTACTGCCACCGATGAAGTTACTGTACATTATACCGGCCGTCTGCTCGACGGAACTGTATTCGACTCTTCTGTAAGCCGTGGCGAACCTGCAACATTCCCGTTGAACCGTGTAATTCCTGGTTGGACTGAAGGCGTGCAGCTCATGAAAGAGGGTGCAAAATACACATTCTTCATCCCAAGCGACCTTGCATACGGCGCACAGGGTGTGCCCAACGCAATTCCGCCTCATTCAACTCTTATCTTCGATGTTGAACTCATCAAGGTTGTAAAAAAGTAAATTGAACAATAAAAAAATGAAAAAAACTTTTAGAAGTGCGATTGCTGCCACAGCTGTGGTAGCAACCGCTCTCTGCATTGCATCATGCGGCAAGCAGAAACCGACAGCAGAAGATACAGCTGCCGTAGACTCACTCGTAGGCGAAGTAATGCAAGCCCAGCAAGACAGCGTCGCAGCTTCAAACGCCGCTGATGTTGCCGGTTCTACCAATATGGCCGACTACGGTGCAGCTTTCTTCGAAGGTAATTCCGGCTACCAGACCACTCCTTCCGGATTGAAGTATGTCACAGTAGTGGAAGGCACAGGTGCCACTCCAACTGCCACTGATGTAGTAACAGTCCATTACACCGGCCGCCTTCTCGACGGTACCGTATTCGACTCCTCAGTAGAGCGTGGTGAGCCTACAAGCTTCCCTCTGCAAGCTGTAATAAAAGGATGGACAGAAGGATTGCAACTCATGAAGGTTGGTGGCCAGACAGTATTCTATATTCCCAGCAATCTCGCTTATGGCGAAATGGGAACCCCGGGCGGACCGATCGGACCTAACGCCGACCTTATCTTTGAAGTTGAACTTCTCGGCATTGGAGGACAGCAGTAATGAAGACATTAAGAATGATTGGGCTAATGGCAATGCTTTGCTTCATTATGCCCGCTTTCGTCAGCTGCGACAAGGATGACGACGAGCCAAAGAAGGATGATGCTTCGGCGAATACTGTAATCGGCGACTATACCGGTACCATGACAGCTACCGTAACTGCCATGGGAAATGTATGGGAAAATCTTCCTATCGAAGGCACTCACACTGTCAAAATCACAAAGCAAGCCAATTCTGAGAAAGTGACTGTTGAAATACCCGAGTGTACTTACGCAATGCCAACCGGTAAAACAGCGACAATCCCTGCTCTCTCTATAAATGATGTAGATGTCGAGACTGATGGTGTCGTCTTTACATTATTTAAAGATGAATACACAGTGCCAGTGAATGGCGTGCAGTATAGTGGTAAAATTATCAGTATATTTAGTTCCGAACTGCCAGGCACCGTGATTAAGGATAAAGATATCAAACTCGTATATTCAGTAGTACCAGGCGAGATGCCAGGGAGTATAACATTTACTTTCATAGGGAAAGCTAAGTGAATAGAGAACAGTGAATAGTGGGATTTTAGGATTGATAATGGCTTTGATGGGCGGGGGTGGCATCTCGGATGCTGCCTCCGATCTTGTCATGTCTGTAGGGGATACGCTTGAGACTGTGGTGGTGACAGCTACTCGCACGCCCAAACTTATCAAAGAAACTCCTGTAGTGACACGTGTCATCACCTCCGCAGACATCACCAGAAGTGGCAAACCGGATATCGCAGGGCTGCTTGAGCAACAGATGCCCGGGGTTGAGTTTTCACTCGGTATGGGACAGAATCCTCAGATCAATATGTCGGGATTCGGAGGTGGAGGCATTCTTTTTCTTCTCGACGGGGAACGATTAGCTGGGGAATCCCTTGACAATCCAGACTATTCACGTCTTAATCTGCAAAATGCCGAGAGGGTCGAAATCGTAAAAGGGGCTGCTTCTTCGCTTTATGGATCAAACGCCACCGGCGGAGTGGTCAACATCATCTCCAGGCGACCGGAACTTGGCTCCCACCTCCAACTAAATGCCCGATATGGCACACATTCATTGCAAAACTACGGGGTGCTTGCCACTTACAGAAAGGGGAAAGCCACCAATTCATTAGATGCTAAATTCGACGCTTTGGGAGAAATCAAATTTCCTCGTAGAGGTGACTTTAGCAAAGCATACGCCACTCAAAGTTGGAATATACGCGACCGAGCTACGATCACATTGAGCGACGACGCTTCAATCACGGCGCGTGCCGGATATTTTTGGCGACAACGGAAAAGCACCATCGTTGAACATGACCGATACAGCGACATCTCTGCCGGAATATCTGCCCGATGGAAAGACTTCATAGCCAAATATGCATTTGATTCTTACGATAAATATGACTATAAATTGGCTTCAAAGGAGCAAATCCGTGACTACCGCAACAGACAAAACTCCTTCCATCTACAATATTCACATGAATTTGCCTCTATCGGTACGCTGACGGCTGGTGGGGATTGGATGGACGACTATCTTATGACGTATGAGTTTGACAGCGGATCGCATTCACAGACGAATTTGGATGCATACCTGCAATGGGACTGGCATCCTGCCAAACACATCTGGATAGTGCCCGGACTGAGGTATGACTGGTTTTCGGCATCACGAGCCAATAGGGTTTCGCCAAAACTAAGCATGCTTTGGCGTCCCGGAAAAGGGAATTGTGCACTTCGACTTAATTATGCTGCCGGATTCCGAGCTCCCAATCTAAAGGAACTGTATATGAATTTCGACATGGCAGGCATATTCCATATCTATGGGAATCCAAATTTGAAATCGGAGACAAGCCACAACATGAGCGTTTCGGCTGAATATCTTAAGGGAAGCCGCAGCATTACCGTTATGGCATTTCATAACATTGTCGACAATCGAATATCCTACCTATGGAGTGATGCGCTTATGGGACAAGAATATATCAACATCAAGCGAGTCCAGATCAGCGGTATCGACATTGCGCTGATGAAGTCGTTTGATTTTGGTCTTACTTTCAACGGAGAGTATATATTCACACATGAGAGTTACAGCAAGGGAGATATACGCGCTAACCCAACCAGACCACATGCCCTGACAATAAAGGTCGATTACACGCATCTCTGGAAACGAGATTGGAGATTTACTGCCACTGCCAATTTCAAATGGATGTCGGCTGTGACAGGAGACATCATGCCAATGTTCTCACAAGAGTCTACAAGTCAGCAACGCTATCCATCATATTCCCTCCTCGGACTCAGCATAAGCCAGACATTTCCAAAGAATTTCAGTCTTGGAGTGAACATCGACAACATGCTCAACTACATTCCGAATTATTATTACTATAATTCTCCGCTGACCACGGGAATCGGAGGAAGCGTATCAGTCAACTGGGAATTTTAGTGAAACTTTAAAAGTTAATAAAGGGAGGGATTTAACTTTTATGCACCGAGCTTGTCTAATAACTAAAAATAGATATTTATTATGAAGAAATTTTTGACTATAATCGCAGCCGCTGCTCTCGCTATCCCGGCAATGGCTCAGTCTGACACAATACCTGCCAGCTTTCCCGGCGGAGAGAAAGCCCTCGCTTCTTACATCGACAAAAACCTGAAGTATCCCCAACCCTCCATCAGCAATGGCATCGAAGGAGTAGTACAAGTCAAATTTATTGTCAAGACCGATGGCGTACTTGATAAGTTTTCTATCGTACGCCTTGTAGACCCTGATCTTGAAGCTGAAGCTCTTAGGCTTGTAAAAGGGATGCCAAATTGGCAGCCGGCTACAGTATCAGGATCGCCGGTAGAAAGCGAATCCGAAGTTCAGGTAGTGTTTACACTGCCAGAGTAAAATAGAGAGTGTAGCGTTCGATGGGGAACGCTCAATGCATATGTCCCATTACGAGGACTGAATATCGAATGATGAATGATGAAACGATTTATATTATTTTTTAGCCTAATTTTATCCATAATTTTTTCTGTAGCAAATATTCAAGCCGAGGGAAACGACCCTTCTTTTATTCCTCGTATTGTAAAGATAAATTCTGAAGCGGATATCGACTCCCTTTCAAATCAGGGAGTCGATATCCTGCGTCGTCGTGGCGATCTGCTTCTTTGCTTTTTCCCGGTTGCTGAGACACGCAGCTGTGAGCCAAGACTGCGACAACGAACAAGATCAATAACTCCGACTCTGGATGTGGCCAAGAGCTTTTACGATGCTGCCGGAATTCAGGATGGAACCATTTTCGGGAAGCCTTATACAGGGAAAGGTGTCGTAGTAGGAATTTGCGACATAGGAATCGACCCGCTCCATCCCACATTCCTTGACGAAGACAACCGGTCGAGAATCAAGCGTGTGGTGCAATATATCGAAAGTGAAGGAATCAGACTCCAGCTTGACGGAGATGAGGAATATCGCGAATGGGTGACAGACACCCCGGAGAAATACCATGCAACCCACGTAGCAGGTATCCTTGCCGGAGGGGGTGCAGGCACTCCATATTCCGGGGTAGCCACAGATGCGGAGATTGTAGTGACAGTATCTACTCTTACCGAAGTCGGTCTTTTAGCCGGAGTAGAAGATATTATCGACTATGCAAAGGAGGTCGGAAAACCGGCAGTAATCAATATCTCTGTTGGAAGCTATACCGGGCCCCACGATGGAAGCTCGCTCTTCTCCCAGTATCTCGACATGTGTGCCGATGATGCGATTATCGTATTGTCATCCGGAAATGAAGGGAAGAGTTATAATTCACTCATCTCTCCTTTCCGCCAAGATCTCACATCTGTTGCATTCCGTCTGGGCAACACGGCATGGGACGAATTCCATATGTATGGAGCCACTGAAATATGGAGTGGTTCGGATGCTCCTCTGTCTGTTTCATTAGGTCTATATGATGCCAATGCCAAGAAAATAGTAAGATGGGATCAGCCGTTTACTTTGACCGATGAGACTACTAATACATATACATGGGATGGAACAGAATCTTCCGATGAAGGATTTCCTTTTGAAGGAGAATTGATAGTTAAAGGGGGAATCAATGCAGAGAATCTGCGCCATTGCACAACGTTTGAGTATGATTTCACATCTAAGGAGGTATCTACCAACGGACCTTGGGCAAGATATGAACTCGCTGTGAAAGTAAGCGGCGAGCCCGGGAATGATGTCGAAGTGTATGCAGATGGAATATATACTCGTCTGTCGGGATTGAGCGGGAGCGTTATGCCTACCACCGAACGCTCCATCAGCGACCTTGCATGTGGCTTCAGAGTAATCAGTGTCGGAATGTATGGCAACCGCGATTCCATACCGGTTTCGGCTCCTGCCGGGATAGTGGACGACAAAGTGTATTATGAGCCATCTGGATTTGAATATGGGGCTACGGTTAGCTACAGTAGCTACGGCACTCTTCGCGACGGACGAGTGCTTCCGCAGACTGTAGCACCCGGAGGAACTCTTATGTCGTCGGGGAGTCGCCCATTCTTCGAGCTATACCCAATGCATCCTCACCTAAGAATGGAGGATACGGTCTGGATGTCGGAGGGTGGAACTTCGATGTCGTCGCCTTATGTAGCAGGATATATTGCCACTTGGCTTGAAGCTGTGCCGACATTGACTGTGGAAGATGTGATGAAGATACTGGCATCCACAAACAGGCTTGATATTCCTGAACCTGAAAACCCTCGCAATGCGAATGGATATTTTGACCCTGTCGGTGCACTTCGCATGGCTCTTAATGAAGGTGGAGTTGAAGATATCGAGATGCCGGAGCTTGGTCCGGATGATTATATCGAGGTATATGATCTGATGGGAATAAAAAAATATGCCGGAGCAGCTGACGGGCTGTCTGGCATCGTAAAAGGAGTATATATCTTGAAGACTCCTCGAGGAGTCTTCAAGATAATGAACAATCAACAATAGGAGCCATCAATAAGATTGTCGCCTACCGTTGTTATTGCGGTTATTGGAATTACGACGGTTAGTGTCGAATGGATTAGCGCCGAATTCATCTTCTTCCTCCTCATCCTCTTCTTGGGTATCTCGGGTATTGTTGTTGCGTTTAGGCTTGTTCTTCTTCAACTTTGAAGGTTTCTGAAGATCGAGGGCTGTCTCAAAGACATTCCAAGATTGCTCCATATCCCAGTTTTTCTTGACGTTGATGGTTTTGGGATAGTAATAGACGTAGTCCGGCTGAATGGCTATCAGAATATCCTTACCTACGGAATCCGTCTCAAGCGGGACAAGGCTATACCCGATCTTGACCAGACTGTCAACTATCTCCTGATCGCTCTTAGGCATAATAAACCCTTTGGCCGAGAGGTCGAGAGAGTGTGAATCTGTTGGGAGATCAAGTAAGATTGAGTCAGATTCGATCGTAATGGTGTCAGTAGGAAGATCAAGGAGGACTGAGTCTGATGCGAGTGCAATAGTATCAGTAGGAAGGTCGATAAGGGTGGTGTCTGATGCTATTATAGTATCTTTAGGTTCTCCGAATACTTTCTGAAGCCGATAGCTCCCGGGAGTGTATCTGCCGTCACCATTGAAATCCTCATATACCCTCGCATAGTATTTTCCAGCATCGATACCTTCAAATGTTGCTATCCCATTTACTACGGTCGCTGTGTATTTTGGTTTATCGCCTGATGCCATAAGCTCTACAAATGCCGGGATATCCGGATCAAGACCATTGAGTGTCAATTTGAGATTAGAGAGATCTTCAGGAGCTTTTGTCTTAAATTCATAATTTAGAGGATCGCTATTTACTCCGTAGATGTCTGTTCCGGCAAGGGAATCTACCACCAATCTATATGAGGATCCCCTTTCCCAAGGGAACTCAATCTTGAAGCGACGTTCTGAGAGAGTGTCAGCCCTTTCAAGACGGTAAGTTCCTTTTACCTCCTTCCAGACGCTATCCGGGTTAATCTCAAGGTGAAATGCAAGGGAGTCGAGTCTCAACAGCGGCACAGGGACTTCGATGGCCAGAGGCCGCGTGATATCAGTCTCCGGACCTTTAGCAGAGAAAGCGAATGTTGGAATCTTTGGCTTTTCCTCCTCTTCTTCTGAATCTGACTCCCCTTTTATATCGGGCAATTGTGCATTAAGCGAATCTTTCGGAAGACCTTGTATTGAATCCGAAGGGAGTGCCGACAGGTCAAGATCCTTTTCCTTATTATCCTTCTCTTTGTCCTTATCCTTTTTATCCTTATCCGTCTTCTTTTTCTTATTCTCTTTTTTCTTTGGCGACTGTGCCTTTGGCTTCATAAGTTTAACGGTATCGTTGACAATTGTCTCAATACCGGTAAGAAGATCTACATTGGAATATCTAAGAGCCAGTTTCAGAGTGTCGCGGACAGCGAGTTCTTCCGGAAGCCAGAATTTCAGAGTATCGTTGCCGACGGTGGTCTCAGCTTTAAGAGGGGTGGTATAGACCTCGTCGTCAGCCATCATTATAGTCGGCTGCACTTTCGACGGGGAATTAAAGATAAATTCCAGACGTGTAGAGTCAGGACGGGTATAACTGAGCAGATACTGAGGTTTCAGACCGGTATTATACATGCGCAGAAGCACGTTGTTAGGAAGGAATCTTGTCCTTTCTCGCTCAATTATAGTGTCTATGACACCGGTATACAAGTCTCGTATGGTATCGTAAGCCATAATGCGCTCTGAAGTAGGGCGTATTACGTCTTCAAACCAAGCGATGTCTTCTTCAGGGTTGGCGTAGTGATGGTCGTTGTCAAGATCCTTCAGTGCGAAAAGACGATAGGTGGTGTCTTGCAACCCACGTATTATGAATCTTCCGTATTCATCAGTGCGGGCAAGCCGCTCAAACGGCATCCGGGTGAATGCAGAGTCTTCCTTTGAGATATAGGCACCAACAAACACACCTTGCTGAGGCTCCATGTCTTCAGCCCCGAGCACCATACCTGAGATTCGGAGAGAGTCGAGTACCGGACCCGTAGAGAAAGTGTAGGCGAACCCGGAGAGTTTATTGCCCTCGTTGTTGTCTTCAATTGCATCGCCGAAGTCGATAGTATAGGTGGTGTTTGGGAGGAGAGTATCGGTGATATTTACTACCACGCGACGTCCACGAGTTGACACTCTCGGTGTTGACTCGCCCGGAGGGGAAAGCACCACATTGGAGAAAGCATCCTTTACATTTACCAGCTCATTGAAGTCGATGTAGATATTGCTCGGGTCAACGTTGACTGAGCCGGGAGCCGGATTTGCACGTACAAAACGAGGAGGGTCCTCGTCGCGTGCACCCCCGGAAGGATTCCCGATAGATGCGCATCCCCATAGGAGCAGGATACTTACCACTGCTCCTGACAACACTGCAATATGTTTCCTAAAACCTTGATTCATCATTGACTAATAACTGTTCTCAATTCACTATCTATATTCGGGGGGGAGAATCTTCCGAGGGTCGGCAGAGTCAACCTTTACAATCACCATATTCTCCTCTCCTTTCCAAGGGAGAGGAGTATGATATTCCTTATATTCCACTCTTACAGGCACGCTTCTCAGCATCAACCTCTTCATAGCAGCGGCAAGGGAGTCGCTCTCGACACTGAAATTCAATTTATCGAAATACAACGGATTTGGGTCCCCTAATTCCTTATAGGGAATCATTGTCCCCTCGAAGGTCTTGATCAGAGACCCGCGACGCTCCATATTGAGGATATAGCCATATTTTATGGCACTGTCGGTATGAGGGCGAAGAAACCACATCCAACTAAAGACGAGCAGAAGCAATAGTATCAAATTCAAAGCAAGCATCCATTTCCATTTGGAACTTGGCTTATGAATCATGCCAGTGAAAGGGGATTGTTCCTCCTCTCCCATCCAATAGTCCGGGTCTTCAGGGTCCAATTTTGGAGCCTTCTTCTTCTTTTTTACTTTTACCGGATGGTCGTTGTCGTCGAAATAGTCATTGTCGTCGTCATCATCCTCCTCTTCTTCTTCGTCCTCTTCTTCTTCATCATCCTCGGTTTCTTCCTTTACTCTTTTGCGGAAAAAACCTTTGCGTTTAGGTTTTTTGGCGCCCTCAGGCTCCGGTTCCGATTCGGAATCAGCATAGTGATCATCGTCTTGTTGCTCCAAAGCTTTATGCGCAGTATCATCATCCTCATACCGATTCCCCTCATATATGTCGTTGGAATCGCTTGAAGGATCTGTGGCGTAGGAATCGTTGGGAGCAAAACTTTGGTCGGGCAGGTAATTCCGTGCCGACGGAGAGTCGCCGCTATTTATCTCCAGTTCATCATCCCAGAGGTCGTTGTCGTCCCCATGGTCGATATATTTATCATCATCGTATCTCATCATCTTATCCCAATATTATGTAAACTGCGACCAGACGAAGTGGCACTTATCCATATCGCAGTGAATATTCCAAGAATTATCAGCATTACTGTCTGTCCGCTCCATTGGAGGATTGAGAAAGCAGCCCCTTCCACATCCGGCACTCCATATATGGCAAGCCCGAACATTATGGCTATATTCCATGGTCCAAGGCCGCCATTGCTTGGGATTGCCATCCCTATCGATGAAAAGACAAATGCCACAAGGCAAGGCAAGAAGCCGAAAGCGAGCCCCGGTTCGTGGCAAAGAGCCTTTGTGAATGAGAAAGCGTAGAAGGCTACATATA
>CAMWLX010000090.1 GCA_947175225.1 uncultured Porphyromonadaceae bacterium | reverse complement strand
ATCGTGGGCGATGCGCTCACCAACAGCCGCAACCTTTTCGGCGACAACACAACAGTAGCGAAGATCGGCGGCAAGAAAATCGACTATACCGAATATCAGCGTAAGCGTGAGGAACTCAACCGCCAGCTCGAGCAGCTAAAGCAGAGCAATCCACAGCAGTATGCCAACTTCGACGTGCAGATGCTCGGTCAGATGGCAGTAGAGCAGCTCGTAGGCGAACGCCTACTCGACGATGCTGTCAAGAATGCCGGTATCGAATCAAGCCCGGAGCAACTCCGCTTCTTTGTGCTTGACAATCCTATCAACCGCGAGGCTATGAGCAACATCATCCAGCAGCTCAACGCATCCGGCTTCAGCGCTCAGACTCCCGCTCAGGCTTATGAAATAATCTTCAACCCTGGCCGCAACGGAATGTCGGAGCAGCAGGCAAAGCCTTTCCAAAATGCTTGGGTGGCTATGGAAGAGGAAACAAAGCAGCTCATCAAGCGCCAGAAATATCAGCAGCTCGTAATCGGAACTGTTAAGGCCAACGATCTTGACAAGAAGGCTCTCTACAACGACTACGTCGCTACCAACAACGTTTCTCTCGCTTATCGTCCTTACGGCGCTATCGACGAAAAGAAATACCCCGTTAGCGATTCTGAAATCAATGCTGCTTACTCTGAGGAGAAAGCTATGTTTGAAGTGGTGGAGCCTACTAAAGAAGTCTCTTTCATCGCAATCAACATCGCTGCTTCTGATGCCGACCGCGCTGCTGCAAAGGCGCTTGCTCAGAACACTCTGAAAGCACTCAACGATACAGCTTCCACCGGCGGACTTCCCGCCAACATCAAGAAGGAAGGCGTAGTGATGACCCGCAGCAATGTCCGCACTTCCGACCTCCGCAACGGTCCGGTGAAGAACTTCGTCAGCGAGGCTAAGGCCGGTGAAGTTAGCATGGTGACTGAAAACCTTCGTGGATTCGATATCGTGAAGATGGGCAAGCGCAGCTATGAAGTTGACTCAATCCAGATCAACATCGTCCAAGTTGCAGGCGCTGGCCTTCCGGCTAAAGTCACTGCTCGCCTCAATGCCGGGCTGCCTATCGACAGCATCAACAAGGAGTTCTCTGCCGACAGCGTATTCGCTCAGAAAGAACAGTGGATTCCACTATTCGCTCAGGATGGCCCGACAGGCGCGCTCGCTGCTTCTCAACTTGACTCTCTTCGTCAGGCCGGCGGAAAGTATGTGGCAATCATGAATTCTCCGCAAGGTGCAGTCCTCGCTAAGATTGTTAAGCAGAATGCGCCTGTAGAAGTTGTGGAATTTGAGGAATACAACTACCAGCTCAATCCTTCAGCTCAGACTGTTGAAGCTGAAATAGCTAAGTTTGAGAAATATCTCGAAAAGAACAACACAGCTGAACACTTCAGCAAGAACGCAGCTGAGGCCGGCTACAATGTGCAGACATTCCAGTTCACTCAGTCTACTCCCGCTGTGCCCCGTATGGCAGGTTACAACCAGTTCTTCCCGGACAGCCGTCAGGTGGTACGTTGGGCTATGATCGATGGAAAACCGGGGCAGGTCAGCCACATCTACGAGTCAAAGGATGCAGCAGCCCCAATGCTCTACGCAGTGGCAGTTGACGCCCAGTATGATGATTTCGTTCCTACTTCCAATGCCGACGTAAAGAGCTACCTTACCAACAAGGTACGCCGTCAGAAAGCCGGAAAAGATCTCGTAGCTGAATACCAGAAGGGTGGCAAGACTATGGATGCAGTAGCAAAGGCAATGGGTGTCGAACCTCGTCAGCTTGAATCTTTCAGAATGGGACGCGGCATGGGTGTCAACGATCCTAAGATTCTCGGTCAGATCGCCGGCTCTAAGGCTGGCAATACTCTGGTTGTGGTCCCCGGCGATGATGGCGTATATGCATTCGTAGTAAATGCTTCTTCTAAGGCTGACATGCCTTACAACGAATCTAACTACGAGCAGCAGTATTTCCAGCTCGTCAATCCCAACCTCGACCAGATGCTCCGTGGCTCTGACAAACTCGTCAACAAGAGCTACAAGTTTGAAGGTGGCGAATAAGAAAAGTGGCGAATAAATAGAATTATCCCCGAATATCGAGGGTCATCCCCAACCGGGCGATGACCCTCTTTCATTCTTAATGCACAATTCTTATGCATAATTCATAATTAATAATGCATAATGCATAATTAGCTGCCCTAAAGCGATAGCAAGCCATAGTGCACAAACCTCTAAATTCTAAATTCTAAATTCTCAATTCTAAATTCCCAATTCTCAATTCTAAATTCTAAATTCTAAATTCTAAATTCTAAATTCTAAATTATACATGAAACCCTCTCTAATCGGAATGACCCTCCGCGAACTCGAAGGAGTAGCAAAGCAAGGCGGAATGCCTCGCTTTGTAGCAAAGCAACTCGCCGACTGGCTATATGCCAAGCGCGTCACGTCATTCGATCAAATGGCAAACATATCCAAGAAAAATCAGGCATGGCTTGATGAAAACTATCAAATAGGAAGAAGCAATCCCGTCAAATCATCCAAATCTCAGGATGGGACCATTAAATACCTCTTCGATGTCGGCAATGGCAACCGCGTTGAGTCTGTAATGATTCCCGACAAGGAGAGAGCTACCCTTTGCGTCAGCTCTCAATGCGGATGCAAGATGAATTGCTATTTCTGCGCTACAGGCAAACTCGGGTTCAAGAGCAATCTCTCAGCTGCCCAAATTATGAACCAGATTCTTTCCATGCCAATCCGGCAAAACAAGACCGGAGGCAATGAGCAAGGAGAGCTTACTAACATCGTATTTATGGGAATGGGAGAACCTCTGGATAACTTCCCCGAAGTTTTAAAAGCCATAGAGATTCTCACTGCTCCATGGGGCTTGGGATGGAGTCCTAAGAGAATCACTGTGTCTACTGTAGGCAAACTGCCGCAGCTTAAAGATCTTCTTGAAAAGACCAATGTCCATGTTGCTGTCAGTCTCCATACTGCTGACGTGGCTGAGAGAGAGTCAATGATGCCGGCGCAGAAAGCCTTCCCCATACAATCAGTAGTCAAGATGCTGAAATCATACGATTTCTCCGGTCAGCGACGACTTTCGTTTGAATATATAATGTGGCGAGGAGTCAACGACGATGTAGCCCATGCCAATATGCTGATAAAGCTGATCGGCGACCTTGACTGCAGGGTCAATCTAATTCGCTTCCACAAGATTCCGGGAGTGGATTTATATCCTGCCTCCGACGACAGGATGCAGATGTTTCGGAAGATTCTCAACGACCACGGTGTGACTGCTACAATCCGTGCTTCCCGTGGCGAAGATATAGATGCTGCTTGCGGTATGCTCGCTGCCAAAACCCCTGCTAAAGACCAATCTAAAAAATAATTTTGGCGATTTAAGAAAATTTTTGTAATTTTGAAAGTTAAACTGACAAAATTATGCATAACCCTATACGAGTGGGTATTACCCACGGAGATTTTAACGGCATTGGCTACGAAGTCATTATAAAAGCTCTTGACGAGGAAGAGATCACAGATCTCTTCACTCCCGTCATTTTCGGAAGTGCAGAACTTCTGAATCAGGTGCGTAGAGACTTAGGAACGGAGACATTCCGCTTCACTCCGGTGAAAACAGCCGAACATGCCCAAAATGGCAAGATAAATGTAGTGGATGTTTGTGCCAAAGGCCTTGAGATGACTCCCGGCCACCCGTCGAAGGAGGCTGGAGAAGCAGCGGTAGCCGCATTGGAGGCTGCCTGCATTGCTCTCGAAGAGGGAGAAATCGACTTCATTGTCACTGCCCCTATAAATAAAAAGACTGTATATAGCGAAAAATTTCCTTTCCCAGGGCACACCGAATTCCTCGCTCAGCGCCTTGCAGACGATGAAGGGAAGGCCACTATGATATTGTTTGACGACGATATCCGAGTGGCACTTGTGACTACCCACAAGGCTCTCCGGGATGTGCCACCTGCCATCACTAAAGAGGCTGTGGTCAATACCATCAAGAATATGGACTCTGCTTTGCGACTCGACTTCAGAATGGACAAACCCCGAATCGCCGTGCTTTCCTTGAATCCTCATAATGGCGACAATGGGCTGCTCGGCTCAGAAGAGATCCAAGAGATTGAGCCTGCTATAGCTGAATGTGTCAGTGAAGGGATACTTGCATTTGGTCCTTTTGCAGCTGATGGATTCTTTGGTTCAGGCGACTATACCAAATATGACGGAATTGTCGCCATGTATCACGACCAAGGTTTGGCCCCATTTAAGGCTTTGGCGCGTGAATATGGAGTCAACTACACTGCCGGATTGAAATATGTCAGGACCAGCCCCGACCATGGCTCCGGCTATAACATCGCCGGGAAAAATGAGGCCGACCCAACATCTATGCGTCAGGCAATATATCAGGGCATATCCCTCACTCGCAATCGCGAGATGCATAGAGAGGCCACTGCCAATCCGATGCCAAAAGCAAAGCAGGAACGCCGCCAGAAGCCCGGGCAGGAGGAAAATTAATTATTCACTATTCACTCTTCACCGTCATGGCCGACATAACGATTGCTGCAATTTTGAGGGCAGGGATCTTTTCCCCAAACCACATCGCCAACGATGCGGCTATCCTTCATGCCGTCGTTGCCGAACTTCGGAAAAGAGGGTGCGTAGTCAATGTCTATTCTGAAGATGAATTCTGCGATGCCGCAATAGATGAGGATGTGGTTCTCGCCATGTGCCGAGGTTCTAAAGCCGTGGAGAAGATACAGCATCTTGAGGATGCCGGCAGAATTGTGGTCAACTCAGGATATGGGATAGAGAATTGCATCAGGATGATAATGGTGCGACTGCTTGCCCAAGCCGGTATCCCCGTTACGGAATTCCTTGTGGCAGATACCGACGTAGACATCAGGAAGCAACTTTTGAATGTAGGATTCGGCGCGTGTTGGGTCAAGAAAGGTGATGCTCCGGTGCATCATCTTGAAGACAATGCACGTTGCCGCCATGCGGAGGAAGCTCAGGAAATCCTTCATGAATTCTTCTTCCGCCGGATTTCAAAAGCCGTCATCAGCAAGGATATTGAAGGTGAGAAAATCCGCTGCTATGGCGTAGCCTCTTCAGGATGGTTCCATTCGTTTATGCCGTTCAGAAGCGCACGACTGGAAAAAGCCGGTGATGCTTTGAATCCTTCGCTTTGCGAAAGGGTGAAAGAAATATGCATGAAGGCTGCTGAAGTGCTTAATGTAGATGTGTTTGGATGCGATATCGTGCTCGACCCATCGAATGAATGTCATCTTGTGAATTTCGACGATTGGCCCAGTTTCGCCCCTATCAGAAAAGAGGCTGCCCGCGCTATTGCAAAATCAGTGTTGTCACGGGTCCGGAAAGCTATTTCGGCCTCGAAAAAAAGCAAGACATGAAATCAAGAAGACCTATACCTATTACGGATGAGAAATTTCCACTCTTCCCAAAGTTAATCGCCACATCGTTTGGAGCGGGTTTCCTTCCGATTGCTCCCGGGACATGGGGAGCGATTGTAGGGATTGTCCTATGGCTACCGCTCTACATATGGTGTCCCGGCAACATTGCTTTTATCCTGACCATTATTGAGATATTGTTCTTTACAATAGCCGGGACATGGGCAAGTGGCGTTTCAGAGAAATATTGGGGAAAAGACCCCGTAGCCGCCTGTGTGGATGAGACAGTAGGGCAGCTTATCTCGCTTCTCCCGCTTTGCGGCGGTCCTCAAGTGGCTCCTTGGTGGCTGATTCTCGTGTCGCTTGCATTGTTCAGAATCTTTGATATCTTCAAGCCTTTAGGCATACGGAAGATGGAAGCTTTCCCGGGAGGATGGGGTATGATGGCCGACGATATACTTGCAGCTATATATTCAGCCATAATAGTGGAAATAATATTATTATTGATCTAACATACTTCTTAAGTATATAACCACATTTTTTCCAACACCATGGAAACAGACCAGAAAACAACAACAGATGCTGAGCATCACAACCATAGTTTGAAGCAGATTGGCAATACTCTTTTGAAGAGCAAGTCGCTCGTGCCTACATTCTTGCGCTCTGCCGTCTCCAGTCAAGCTTCCGGTTGGGTCGATTTCATTGTCGGCTTCGTGATGTTTTATTGGATCTTCAATCAGCATCTTTCATGGCTTGCTACCGGCATCGGCGTAGTGGCAGGAGGCATTGTCAATTGCATCATCTGCTATAAGTTTACTTTCAGGGCTGAGAATTGCCCTTGGAAAGCTGTCGTAGTGAAATACGCCTTGGTATGGCTTGGGAATCTGATCTTAAATTCCGGTGGCACGGAACTCCTTTATATCCTCTTAAAAAAATGGCATATTCTTGAGGAAATGGGATTCAAGGCTGCCGGATATTACTCCACTGCCCGACTTGTCATGTCGCTGCTTGTCTCCTGGTTTTGGAATTTCATATTGCAGAGAAACTTCGTATATCGTCCGTCAAAGTTCGACCCGTATGCAGTCCGCTTTATGACATCTTTGCTAAATTTCCTCCATATCCACCACAAAGACTGAAAATTGAAAAACTGAAAATTCTATGATCGACTCAATAAAGAAATCTGCCAAGTCTGCAAGAGACTCCCTTCAGCAAGGGATCTACGTCGTGATAAATCCTTTCGTACGCCTACTCCTACAAATTGGGATCACTCCTAACATTATCACATTCATAGGCTTTTTAGGAAACCTTGCCGCTGCCATCGTGATAGGATGGGGAGCATACTGCTCGCAAAAGGAAGGCTTAGATTGGAGCCTATTGACCTGGGGCGGAGGGCTGATCATCGGATTCTCCCTATTTGATATGCTTGATGGGCAGGCTGCTCGCCTTGGAGGACTTTCTTCCACATTCGGAGCTTTCTTTGACTCTGTTCTCGACCGCTATTGTGAGTTTGTCACAGTGGGGGCTGTAGCATATCTGTTTCTTAGCCAAGGATGGGATATTGCTGCATTGCTCACATTCCTTGCCCTTATGGGTTCGCTGCTTGTCAGCTACACCCGTGCAAGAGGGGAAGGCTTAGGAGTAGTCTGCAAGATTGGCTTCATGCAGCGTCCGGAAAGAGTGGTCGTGACTGCACTCTCACTGCTTGCTTCCGGCATTTGCGGACAGGCAGGGGGCTCCTCTTTCAATCCTCTGTGGATAGTAGCCATAGCTATGGGAGTGATGGCTGTGTTTACCAACCTGACAGCCATTGCCCGCATTCAGTACATGAAAAAACATCTTGTCTGATCTAAAATGAAATCTATCCATTCCTTAACCCGATCTCAGCATCATCTGTTCGGCTTGCCAAAGATTCGTGAGGCGATAGCCTGCATAGCTGCTCTTGCGGTGTGGCTGACCGTCACTGCCCTATTCATCGGGTTTCGCCCGGAGCATATCTTTTTAGCAATATTGATAGGTGGGCTTTTCTTTACTGCGCCATCTACACGCAAGCTGGTCGTAGCCCTCATTCCCTTTGCTCTCTTTGGCATAAGCTACGACTGGATGAATCTGCTCCCTAATTATGAAGTCAACCCCGTCGACGTCAGACAGCTATATGAAACTGAGAAATCTCTGTTTGGAATCTTTAGCGAAGGCGTATTATTGACCCCGAATGAGTTTTTTGCCCTCCACCATCATCCGATAATGGATTTTTTTGCAGGGTTGTTTTATCTCTGCTGGGTGCCCCTCCCAATCTTCTATGGACTTTGGTTATATTTTTCAGGCAAAGAATACGGCTATCTCAGGTTTGCACTCGTCTTCCTTCTCGTAAATCTCATTGGATTTGCCGGCTATTACATCCATCCGGCTGCCCCTCCATGGTATGTGGCTAATCATGGTTTTGAGCCAATCGTGGGCACTCCCGGAGATGTCGCCGGACTCGGGCGTTTCGATGATATGACAGGACTCTCAGTATTCCACAGTCTATATACCCGTAATTCCAATGTCTTCGCTGCGATGCCTTCGCTTCACTCGGCTTATACTTTTGTGGCATTCATCTATTCTTTCATCATCGGAAGCAGTCGAGTTTGGAAATGCATTTTGGGGACTGTGACTTTAGGCATATGGTTTACAGCCGTCTATACTTCGCATCATTACATACTTGACGTATGCGGCGGCATTGTATGCTCCTTTATCGCAGTGGCTCTTTTTGAATGTGTATTGATGCGCATCCCTCCCTTCCGCCGATGGCTACTACAATATGCCGCCTACATAACACCCCAAAATAAACCACGACATACAACGTAAAAAACGCAACACGCATGACTATGACCGAAGAAGAAAAAAAACAATACCACGCTGAAATGCGTGATAAGCACAATGTTCGTCCGGATGTCCTCAACTATGATGACATCGCTGAGATGGTGCCCAAACTCAAAGGGCATAAAAAACTCGTCAATTGGTTATTGCATTTTTTGCAGGTTGATGAAGTCAACGCTGTGCATGGTCGTTGGTGTGACACTCCCGGACCGGAGTTCGTAAAACGCATGGTCGAAGAAGACTTCAAGCTTAAACTTAGAGTTGATGGCCAAGAAGTCATCGACAATATGCCGAATGGGCATTTCATCACTGTCTCCAACCATCCTTTCGGTGCTCTCGATGGAATCACCCTCATCTATCTGATCACACGTCGATTCCCTGACTTTAAGGTGATGGTGAATATGATTCTCAATAAAATCTCTGCAATGCGCCCCAACTTCATTGCAGTGGATGCCTGGAGCAGCAAAGACCCGGCAAAGCGTCAGGTGTCTGTAAATGGCATCCGCGAGGCATTAAGGCAAGTGAAGGAAGGAAAACCTCTCGGTTTCTTCCCGGCAGGAGCTATGAGCAAGGTGGATATTCATGGGCACCTTGAAGACCGTCCTTGGCAGAAATCTGTATTGCAGATAATAGGGAAAGCAAAAGTGCCTGTGATTCCCATCTATTTCCATGGCAGCAACAGTTGGTGGTTTAACTTCCTCGGGCACGCATGTTGGCCGGCACGTTCACTCAGGCTTCCGGCAGAAGTGTTCCGCAAGAGAGGAAAGGAAATACACATTTCAATTGGCGACCCTATCAGCGTTGAAGACATAGCATCCCACAATTCATCGCCCGAAGAGTTAGGCAAGTTCCTACGCGAAAAGACATATGCACTAAGAGCCATCAAATAAAATTGACATATGGAAAAATCAAGATATCAAAAACTTAAAGAAGAATATAAGGGTAGTCTTAAGAGCAGCGACACCGAAGAATGGTTCGACCTGATCTTTTACCGCCCCATTGGTTTTACTTGGGCTGTCATAGCGAGAAAACTTGGCATTCATCCCAATGCCATCACAATAGCCTCCATCTTCATTGGAATCGGAGCCGGCATCGCTTTCTACTACAACAACTTCTGGATTAACTTGATCGGCATGTTCTTGCTGATATGGGCTAACTCTTACGACAGTGCCGATGGGCAGCTTGCCCGAATGACCAAGCAATATTCCCGTCTCGGGCGTATTCTTGATGGTGTCAGCTCCGACCTTTGGTTTGTGTCAATCTACATAGCAATCTGTCTGCGTGAGAATGTCACTTCCAATTTCTTTATGGCGCATCATTGGATGATTTGGGCTCTTGGAGTCCTTGCAGGCATATGCCACTCACAGCAAGCTGCAATGGCCGACATCTACCGACAGTTCCATCTGTTTTTCTTGAAAGGCAAATCAGGTTCCGAACTTGAAGACGCGCAGGTGCTATGGAAGAAATATCATTCCATGTCGTGGAAGAAGGATTTTTTCAGCAAACTCGTAATGCTCTTCTATGCTAACTACACACGCACACAAGAGCGTTGCACTCCTCAGATGCAGAAGCTGCGTAAGGTGCTTTATGTGAAATATCACTCGCATATTCCAAAGGAATTTGCAGAGAAATTCCGGCAGCTGAGCCGTCCTTTGATGAAATATACCAATATCTTGAGTTTCAATGTCAGGAGCTGGGCTCTATTCATATCGATACTCGTGCTTCAGATGCCCTGGATATATTTTGCTTTTGAAGTGACAGTAATGAATATCCTCCTCATCTACATGGTAGGCCGCCATGAGCGCATGTGCAAAAAGCTACGCCTTGAGCTGGAGAAAGAACCATGAAAAGCCTCCCGGACAATCTTTAAGATTCCCCTCTGTGTGCCCTCTGTGTGAGCTACAATTCTGCCAAAGCTACTCGTCTTTTCATAGAAATATGCTCACACAATTCCAATTTCAGTAGAAT
>CAMWLX010000089.1 GCA_947175225.1 uncultured Porphyromonadaceae bacterium | reverse complement strand
CATATACTTTCTTATCTTAATTTTTACTTATTATTCCAATTTACACTTTTATATCAATTTTTTTTATAAATTTGCATCCCGGATTCATAAACTAACAGTATATACCAATGAAAAAACTTACCATCGCCTTGATGTCAGGACTTATCCTGACCGGTTGCGGACAAAACGGTGGCTCCGGTTCATCCGCCAATGCCATCCCCTCTGACAACGACATCGAAAAGAGAGTAAAGGAAATCGTAGGCAAAATGTCGCTCGACGACAAGATCGGACAAATGTGCGAGATCGAAATCGGTCAGCTCACTGACTACAAAGCTACCGGTGAAAACGGCAAGTTTACTCTCGATGCCGCAAAAATGCAGGAAGCATTTGAGAAATACCGCGTAGGTTCTATCCTTAACACCCCTCTCGGGGAAGCTCAAGACCTCGAGACATGGCACTATGTAATCGGAACTATTCAGGAAGAGTCAATGAAATACATTGGAATCCCTGACATCTATGGCGTCGACCAAAACCACGGCACTACTTACACCACTGGCGGAACATTCTTCCCACAGGAAATCAACATGGCTGCATCTTTCAACCGCGACCTCGTGCGCGAAGGAGCGGCAATCTGCGCTTACGAATCTCGTGCTGCTTCAATTCCATGGGTCTACAACCCTGTGATGGACCTCGGTCGCAATCCCGTATGGAGCCGTATGTGGGAAAGCTTCGGCGAAGACCCGTATATCAATGGTGCTATGGCAGTGGAGATGGTTAAAGGTTATCAAGGTGACGATCCCAACCACGTTGGCCTTAACAACGTGGCTGCCTGCTTGAAGCACTATATGGCATACGGTGTCCCCACCTCCGGCAAAGACCGCACTCCTGCTTCAATCAGCCCTATCGACCTCCGCGAAAAATTCTTCCAGCCATATAAGATGGCTATCCAAGCAGGAGCCCTCTCAGTTATGGTCAACTCCGGTATCGTAAACGGCATTCCTTTCCACGCCAACCACGAGATGCTTACAGTATGGCTCAAGGAGCAGCTCAACTGGGATGGTATGATCGTCACCGACTGGGCTGATATCCACAATATCTGGAAGCGCGACAAGGTTGCAGCCGACTATAAGGAAGCTATCATGATGGCTATCAACGCCGGTATCGATATGTCGATGACCCCCTATGATATGGAATTCTGCACTCTGCTTAAGGAACTCGTGGAGGAAGGCAAAGTGTCACAGGCTCGTATCGACGATGCAGCAGAACGCATCATCCGTCTGAAACTCCGTCTCGGTCTCTTCGAGACTCCGACTATGAATCCTGCCGACTATCCTAACTTCGGAAGCGAAGCTCACGCCCTCAAGGCTCTCGAACTCGCAGCAGAGAGTGAGATCCTGCTCAAGAACGAAGGAAATATACTCCCGCTTGCACAAGGAAAGAAAATCCTCGTGACCGGTCCTAACGCCAACTCAATGCGTTCGCTCAACGGCGGATGGAGCTATAAGTGGCAGGGAAGCGACGACCCGAAATTCCACGATCAGTATAACACTATCTACGAAGCCATGCGCCTCATATACGGCGATGCTAACGTGAAACTCGAACAGGGCATGGACTACAATCCAGAGGTATGGGAATCTGAAATCAACGTTCGTATTCAAGCTGCAGTAGCTGCTGCCCGCAGTGTTGATGTCATCGTGGCTTGCGTCGGTGAAAATTCCTATTGCGAGACTCCCGGCAACACCAACGACCTTCACCTTTCCGCCAATCAGACTGCTCTCGTGAAGGCTCTTGCCGCTACCGGCAAACCAATAGTGCTCGTACTCAACGAAGGTCGTCCACGTATCATCCGCGAGATCGAACCTCTTGCTTCCGCAGTGATAGACGTAATGCTTCCGGGCAACTACGGTGGCGACGCACTTGCTGAGCTCTTATCCGGAAAGCGTAACTTCAGCGGCAAGCTTCCATTCACTTATCCGAAGTGGATCAACGCCCTCGCTACCTACGACCACAAGCCCTGCGAAACTGTCGAGACTATGGCAGGTGCCTACAACTACAGTGCCGATATTGACGTGCAATGGCCCTTCGGCTACGGCATGAGCTACACCACATTTGAATACTCCGACATCTCCATCGACAAGACTGAGTTCACACCGACCGACGACCTCAAGGTTTCAGTCAACGTGAAGAACACAGGCAGCGTTGAAGGCAAGGAGGCAGTGATATTCTACAGCAGCGACCTCGTAGCTTCAATCACCCCCGACGTGCTGAAAGTGCGTGGCTTCGACAAAGTCACCCTCAAACCGGGCGAAAGCAAGACAGTAGATTTCACAATCCCTGCATCCGACCTCGCTTTCGTAAACAAAGACGGCAAGTGGACGATCGAGAAAGGCGAATTCGAATTCACCCTCGGCTCTCAGAAAGTGAAAGCCACCTGCACCGACACCAAAGTCTGGTCCACCCCCAACATCTGATAATATGGAATGGAGGCTTCCCTGCCTCCCCCCCGATGTCAAAATAAAAATCGCAAATATGTAAGGGAAGGCTTTCCAGCCTCCCCTTATTTCATTGTCGGTGTTTTCGGTTAGGTGGCGGAGCCAAGGGCTCCGCTCATTTCCCATCAGTTATAGCCGAAGCAATCCTCCCAAGTATCTCCTCCAAATCACCCCGCGGAGCTCCCACATTCAGCCTCATCAATCCTTCTCCTTCCTTCCCAAACATAGCCCCATCATTAAGAGCCACTCTCGCCTTATTCACGAAAAGATCTATCAGCTCATCATGGCTAAGCCCAAGCCCACGGCAATCAAGCCATACCAAATAAGATGCATCCGGACGCAAAGCCTTCACTCCCGGAATATTCTTCTCACAATATTCCTCTACAAATCGGATATTATCCTCTACATATTCCAGCATTTGCTTTCTCCACTCCTCTCCCTCACGATAAGCCGCAATGGCAGCAATGTGAGAGAAAATCGGAGCATCCCCAAATTCATTGGCTGCAAGCCAACCATAGAATTTCTCACGAATCTTTTCATCCGGCACCACAGAAAATGAACTTACAATCCCCGGGATATTGAATGTCTTCGATGGCGCACAGAAAGTGATGCTGTTTGAAGCTGCATCGTCGCTCACCGTAGCAAACGGCACATGACTATTACCCCAAAGCGCCATATCAGCATGTATCTCATCCGACACCACCAACAGCCCCTTCTTCTTGCATATCTCTGCAAGCCGGCGAAGCTCATCCGCGCGCCACATCCTTCCCCCGGGATTGTGCGGATTAGAAAGCAGAAGCACACCACCCTTGGTGTCAAGATTCTCCAAAGCCTTAAAATCCATATGATAGCGATGCTCTTCATCTTCAATAAGAGGCACATTCACCACATTCCTCCCATTTTCCTCAGCCGTGATACGGAAAGGATGATACACCGGCGGCATAATCACCACATCATCCCCCGGCCGTGTGAATACATTGATCACCATCCCGATTCCCTTCACGATTCCCGGAATATAGCTGATCCATTCCGGCTTAATCTCCCAACCGTGAAGCTTACGCTCCCAGTCTATGATGGCAGGGCGATAATCAGCCGGCTCAGCAGTATAGCCAAGAATAGGATGCTCAAGTCTCTTGCGGAGAGCATCCATAATGAATGGAGGAGTAGCAAAATCCATATCCGCTACCCACGCAGCAAGCAGATCCGGGCGTCCAAAACGCTCCTCCAAAAGATCCGTCTTTATAGCCCCACTCCCTCTTCTCTCTATCCTCTCATCAAAATTATATCCCATACACTCCAAATCTTAAATTATCAATATGCCTTATAAGGCTTATAGGGCTTATAGGGCTTATACGGCCTATAATTATGGATTTTGCATTATGCATTATGAATTGCCTCATAAAGGTCCTCATATAAATCCTCCGGATCCTCCAGCCCGACAGAAAGCCGAATAGTAGTATCCTTAATATCCATAGCATCCCGCTGTTCCTGAGTCAAAGGTCCAAAAATCGTGCTGGAAGGATGTATCGCCAAGGTACGGTTGTCAAAGAGATTCGTAGCCCTGTGAATAAGCTTTAGCCCATTGATCATTCTCTTGCAGGCCTCCTCACTTTCAAGATCGAATGTCAGCATTGCCCCCGCCTTCTCTCCAAATTGCTTCCGGAAAAGCTCATGCTGCGGATGACTCTCCAACCCCGGGTATCCAACTGCCACCACTCCCGGTGTATTCTCAAGCATCTGAGCAAGTTTCAGAGCGGAAGAAGCCTGACGGTCATAGCGCACCTGCATAGTCTCCAATCCCAAAGTCTGCATATAAGCTGCATGAGGAGTCATATACCCTCCAAAATTGAATACACAATCTTTCTTTATAAATAATGAAATGTCAGGGAAATTCCCATAGTCAATGATCACGCCCCCAAGGCTCGTGGCTCCTCCTGAGACATATTTAGTAGTAGACACAACCTGAAAATCCAATCCCAAAGCCTTTCCATCAAACTGAGTGAAGGGTATCATAGTAGTGTCGGCTATCAAAGGAAATCCATGCTTATGAGCAATCTCAGCAAGTGCACTCACATCTGCCACCTCCGTCTGAGGATTAGTCACAATCTCAAGGAATATGCAGCAGGTGTTCTCATCTACAAGAGCCTTCACTGCTGCCGGATCAGTAAGATCTGTGAGACGGGCCTCCACTCCATATCTCGCCATTGTCTTAGTCAACAATAAATATGTGTTCCCAAAAAGATGCTTAGAAGATATGATGTTTTTTCCTGCAGAAGCCGCACTCATCAGCATAGCACTAATAGCAGCCATACCGGAGGTGAACGCGCTCACCTCCTTAGCTCCCGTAAGATGTGCAACTCTCTCTTCAAAATGAGTCACTGTAGGATTGAGCACCCTTGAATAGTCGGGAGCATTAGTCCGTCCGCAAAAGGCATCCGCCATCACGTCGGCATCGTCAAATTCAAACGCTAATGTATGATACACAGGCATCTGGAGTGCATCATAGGCATCCCTCCTCTGGTAAGGCGTATGTATCGCCTTGGTAGCATCTTTCATCTTTTTCCTTATTTTGATTTTTAAGATGCAAAATTAGTATTTTATGCCGAATCTACAAAAAAATTGACCAATTAGTCCATCCCGACTAATCAGCCTATCACTAACTATCGTCCATTATGAATTATGCATTATGAATTATGCATTATAAATTATTCCGGCCATGCTCCGATGTCCTTATAATCCATTGCACCAAATGCAATGGCAGAAGTGAGTGTCACAATAAGGACGATTCCCGAAATCGGAGATGGCGAAGTAGGCAAAACTTCTTCTGACCGGGATATGCTCTTTGTTCGGGTTTCATAATTATAACACCCCGCTTTTGACTAAGTTGAATTATTTTGTTTCATTTTTCTTGCAGAATAAAAAATATTTGATTAATTTTGTCAACTCACTGTGTTGAAGACGCAGTCCGAAACTCTTTTGCATATCTCCCCTTTTTTATCTAATTTTGCAAAAAAATAAATCTTATTAGCCCTATTCGCCCTATTAGGCCTATTATTCTAAAAAATGAAAGAAAATCTAAACGCCGGCACTATCTGTGTCCAAGGCGGCTGGAAACCGGAGAACGGCCAGCCCAGAGTGCTCCCTATCATACAGAGCACTACATTCAAATATTCCACATCCGAACAAATGGCTCGTCTCTTCGACCTTGAGGAGAGTGGCTATTTCTATACCCGTCTAGCCAACCCCACCAACGATGCCGTAGCTGCAAAGATTGCAGAACTCGAAGGTGGCGTAGCTGCCATCCTTACATCTTCCGGACAAGCTGCCAACTTCTACGCCGTCTTCAACCTTTGCTCAGCCGGCGACCACTTCGTATGCTCATCTGCAATTTATGGAGGCACATTCAATCTCTTCGCCGTGACTATGAAAAAGATGGGTGTAGAATGTACATTTGTAGCTCCGGATGCATCTGAAGAAGAAATAGCAGCGGCATTCCGTCCCAATACTAAGCTTATCTTCGGAGAGACTATATCAAACCCAAGCAATGACATCCTTGACATCGAAAAATTTGCAAAAGTGGCTCATGAGAATGGAATGCCATTGATCGTAGACAATACTTTCGCAACTCCTATCAACTGCCGTCCCTTCGAGTGGGGAGCCGACATAGTGACACACTCCACTACCAAATACATGGACGGCCACGCTACAAGCGTAGGCGGAGTAATCGTAGACAGCGGAAACTTCGACTGGGAAGCTCACGCAGAGAAATTCCCCGGACTCACTACCCCCGACGAGTCATACCACGGTCTGACCTACACCAAAGCATTTGGCAAGGCTGCCTTCATCACAAAGGCGACCGCCCAACTCATGCGCGACCTCGGCTCAATCCCCTCTCCCCACAATTCATTCCTCCTCAATCTCGGCCTCGAGACTCTCCACCTCCGCATGCCACGCCACTGTGAGAATGCGCTGAAAGTGGCACAGTGGCTTGAAAAGCATCCAAAAGTAGGATGGGTCAACTATGCCGGTCTCGAGGGCAATAAATACTATGACCTCGCCAAAAAGCAGATGCCCAACGGCACTTGTGGCGTAATCTCCTTCGGACTAAAAGGCACACGCGAAGATGCTATTGAATTCATGGACAAACTGAAGTTCATAGCCATCGTTACGCACGTAGCAGATGCCCGCACCTGCGTCCTCCACCCGGCCAGCCACACCCATCGCCAGCTTACCGACGAACAGCTCCGCGAAGCCGGTGTTCCCGCCGACCTCGTCCGCCTATCCGTAGGCATAGAAGACGTCCAAGACATAATCGCCGACCTCGACCAAGCCCTAAATAATTGAGAATGGAGAATTGAGAATTATCCAAGCAGTAAGTTTGTTCCGGTGTCTGAGCCTCCGGCTCAGACCAATAATATTAATTTTTATAGCCTATGAATAAATACATCTCAGCCGCCCTAATAGCAGTAGCTATAGTCATCTTAGGGCTTTGCCTAAAAGCCGGCATCGACAACATCGCCTTCCGCGACCGTGAAGTGACAGTCAAAGGCCTCGCCGAACGCGAAGTCCCAGCCGATCTCGTCACCTGGCCCATATCCTACTCCGTAGCCGGCAATGATCTGGCATCCCTCTACAATCAAGTGAGCAGCAACAACGAGATAATTATCAAATTCCTGACATCTAATGGCATAGGACGCGATGAAATCTCCATAAATCCCCCTGACACATACAATGCCGAGTCAAACCAATACCGCTCCTCAAATTTCAATTACAACTACTCCATCAATAGCACCGTGACTGTCACCACAAAGAAGGTAGACAAAGTGCGTGAACTCCTCAACCGGCAGTCCGAACTGCTGAAAGAGGGAATAGCCTTCTCCAACTCCTACATCAACTATCAATTCACCGGTCTCAATGCCATCAAACCCGAAATGATAGGGGAAGCCACAAAGGCAGCCCGCGACGCAGCAGCCCAATTTGCCGCCGACAGCGACAGCCGAGTAGGCAAGATCAAGAACGCCCACCAAGGACAATTCTCCATCGACGACTCCGACTCCAGCACCCCCTACCTCAAGAAAGTCCGCGTAGTCACCACCATCGTCTACTACCTCGAAGACTAATCCCCTCCCGATATAGCCTAAACTATCTAAGCATCCAGGATTATGCATAAAAAAAATATCAGTTTCGGACTGCGTTCTCAGCACTGTGTTGAGGACGCAGTCCGAAACCCAAAGAAAACACTAAATTCAATACCATGAAACCAGAAAATCCTCCCCCTCATTACTTCCATCCCCATATACCCCATAATTGCCGAAGAGCAAGATTCCACAACTACAAGGCTCCGGGCTATTATATGATTTCATTCAATAAGGGAGATAATATTCCCAATTTCTCATACCTTGCCGGAGATATTCGCTCCTCCATAAATCCTCCGCACACAATCCTGACTCCAATTGGAGAAGTCATAGATTCAAATATCCAGGATATTAGCCAAATGCCGGAATTTGAGATTCTAAATCACGTAATAATGCCCGATCATATCCATCTACTATGGAGAGTGAAAGAATGGCTCCCCAGAGATTTAGGTCATTATGTAGCATATCTAAAAGCGCAATCCACAGCGCTCTGGCACGAAAGATTCAGAACTGACCCTAATCTCTCCCTCTTTTCCCAAAAATTCAATGACAAGATCTCCTTCGATGATGCGATGACCGAAAGATTCTCCCGCTATATCTCTGACAATCCCCGTCGCCGACTGACCGTAATGAACCATCCGGAATTATTCAGCAGAGCCCACCGTGTCAGAATCCTCGACAAGGAAATGGACTTCTACGGCAATTTCCAATTATTGAAGCATCCAATCATAGCCCCAGCCGTAGTAAGCAGCAGATATTCCGATGAAGAGAGAAAGCGATACGAATTCGCATGGGAAGAAGCCATACGGACGCAAGGCGTTCTCATCTCCCCACTCATCAGCCGAAGCCACTGCCTATCCCTAAATGCCTTAGCCCATTGGATAGCCTCCCATCCCACAGAGCGCATGACCCTCACCCAAAGGTAAGACTGATTCTGACGGCGAACAGTTGATTTCATCGTTTCCGGATCTTAGGTTCTGGCTGATATCGATCCGGATCTTCGGAATAAGCCTTCATGAAATCAAAATATAACTCCAAGGCCCTCCTTCCTGAGCTATAATCATTTTCTGAGATATCCTTATAATCATTACCCTTCCTTGCATAATCAATGCAATTAAAAAGTCGCTCCTTATCTTTATCACTCCAGAAACATTTCTTATTGCGGAGCAACCAATCCAGATGGGTCAATACTCTTGATGGGATCTTTGTTATTAATATGTTATTATACAATTTCGTGAGACGGGAAATCCACGAATATGTTCCACTTTCCCCCTGGTATGAATTCTTCCTTCTGCTATCACGAGGCTTCCACTCCGGTGATTGTTTCTTATGAAGGCTCTTCAAATATTGTGAAAACTGCCCCGATAAAGGGATACTGACAAATTCCTCTTTAGCAAATGGCAACCTTGGAAAAGAGACTCTGCTACTGATGTCATTTATTCTCCACCGAATATAATTGGCATAAGCACGGAATGCCCTCAGCCACTCCTTTTTGGGCAAAGAGACCTCTTCTCCCGTGGAAGTCTCGATATAGATGTCTCCATACTCATCTATTGCGTCAAGTTCATATATATGATCAAGCAATAACTCATATGCGTCCTCAATATCAGCCAATTTATCTACAAGCAATGAATCTTTTGTCACTATCTGTCTCCAGTCTTCCGGGAACTCATCCATTGACATTGTAGTAAAAGCCTCCTCTATATCCTCGAAAAGATTGTTTTCTTCAAATACTGTCAGATAGGCAGTCTTGACATCCGCTGCATATTTCTTAGCAGTAGCATCCGTCAATCCTGACTCTCTGACACACCATTGGATAAATCCATCCTTATCATAAGGAATCTCCTTATCTACAGTTGGTATTGGAAATTTTTGTTGTCTTGCCATTTTTTTTTAATTTTCAGCAAAGATACCTTCTATATGCCGAAATAGAAAATAATATCTTGATAGATTATTATTCTGAATATTTATGGATAGTAATGTACGTCAAAAAGAATGTAGCTCTATCTATTAGTTGATTATCATTTTTGAAGATACAAACTGAGACTCTTGGGGTATAGTTAAGTTGACGTAAAAAATCAATCAAACGGATTTCATAAGACGATGCTTTCGAAAGCTGGGAATAAGGTATTCTTAAACCAACATCTATGTAATCTATAGATCTTCTTCCAATTCCAATATTTTCTTTGAATTCTTTCAAGAGTTGCTGAAAATTAACCTCACACTCCACATCAATATCTACGTTGTTGACATCATACACGGGCCAAGTTTCATAGTCCTGCAAATCTATTTCTCTGTAATCGGATTCATGGCAACCAATAGCAATACTGCAACTTCCCTCATAAGTAAAAGGAATTATAAATTGATCATACTCTATCCACTGATAATCTTGTGGGTAATTCAACCTGTGAAATACAATCCCTATTTCAGACATATTATAGGTTGAAGATAGGAATTCTTTTATGCTTTTCTCTGTACGATCATCATGCTTTCGTATTCTATCGCCTATACGATCTACTCGTCTACGACTATGATTGACAGCTTCTTGAAGGGTTATTACATCTGGTTCTACTTTGTAGATACCAATTTCACTTATATAATCACTTAATTCCTGAGTATGCTCATATTCTTCACCCAGTGCTTCTGACAACTCCTTAAGAGCTTTTACTACTTTGTTTGTTTTTGACAATTCCTCAATATTGAGACCTTCATCAAAATTGTCTTCATTTATCAT
>CAMWLX010000088.1 GCA_947175225.1 uncultured Porphyromonadaceae bacterium | reverse complement strand
CGCTAACTACATTGCTTGACGCCGTAAATTGGTCTTAATTTAGTGACATTGAAGTGAACTCTATGTTACTCTTATCTTAGAAAGAAGAATTACAGAGATTAATTATTAATATCCCATGATGCATTGAGATCAAAATCACCCTCTGCAGAATCGTCATCAATCTCTAAATCCCATTCATCACACACTCTATCTATATCATTTTCGATCCAATCCCAATCCCACTCTTCATCATCATCAAAAGAGATTGAGAAGTATGAACAAGTAGCGTCCCAACCACTGCCTGATTTTTTATGATAAGTGACTGAAACATTGTAACCAGATAACGCATCGTATATATCCGATCGAATTTCTCTCCAATTTTGCATACTAATAAATTTTGCTTATTTTTGTTTATTATATTGTTTCTATAGCACTATACAAAAGCATCGCACTCTCACACGTAGCCCGTTTAAACACATAGCCTGCGTTCTACAATCTACATATATCTCCAATATAGTCTTCCTTATTATCTATATTATGAAAAACATCATCTTTATCTTCCTCATCAAATTCCCGAACAGAAGCAAGTTAGGAATCAGTTATAAGAAAAGTGGGGAACTTTACGCTTCTTTGAAGTTAGGAAGGCATCGCCAAACGCCTCAAACCGAATCGGAAACAAAGAATAAATGCCCTCTCTGCAGGTCTGTATGCATGCGACAAGGCGAGCCTCATCTCTGATTGCAATAGACTGTCAAAAGAGCGTAATTCTTTCTATCATTCGGTTTTTCTTCAATTGGCGATTTTGGTCCAACCTCGAAAGAAAGCTACGCTTTTCTTGCATCAGCGGTATTACTCCTCCACTGACTTCGCAAAGTTAAACATATTTTTCCAATTGGCAAAATATATTTGGGGCATTTATTCTACATGTACACGGCTCTTTCACGGCTCTTTTCATTTAACTTTTGTAGAGGGTACATAGAGAAACGGGTAGGTGGACTATGCATATAATTCAAAAGTTGAATGAAAGAGCCGTGAACATTATTCCACGCCAACCATCAAAAAAGTTTCAGGTCACTCGGTTTAACTTCTTCGAACCATTCTCCAAGCTTAGCACGAGCCTTGGAGTGGACTGCGGGTGTTATGTTATTCCATATGGTCTTAAGAGCATATACAAGGGCGGTCAAATCATCTGTATAACCAAGAGGTCCAAGCATATCGGGTATGAAGTCCAGAGGAAGGATGAAATAGCCAAGAGCACCAACTACTATCGCTTTGTCTTTCAACGGCACATCTCCATCAAGCAACGCATAGTAGAGCAGCAAGACAGCATACACCACCTTCACGCCTGCCTTTTTCGCCACATTACTAAGTTTTTCAAGCAATTTCGACGGGCTATAATCTTGAGCGTACCCTGAAATAGTTTCTTTATCAAGTTTATACTTCATATTATATTACGTTTATAGTTACTCAACTTTCAAAAGCTCTAAAGATCTCACGCAGAGTCCCCCAAGCACTGTCGTGCCGTCTTAAAGTGAATTGAATTGGGAGACAGACACGGTAATAGCATCACGCATAGGGGCAGAGGACTCGCTGAGAATAACTATTAACTATGATTTATTAACGATCAATTCGCTACTCGGAAGCAGAGTGCGCTGAGGCTCGCTCGCTTCGCTTCGCATTGAAGGAATGAGGTAGACTCGGAAAGGATCATGCTTTATTACCAACTCTATTGAAGTTGAAAGTTTTAGTGGAGACTACATGACCAAACGTCAAGTAGACTACAGTACCTTCAGTCCGAACTCTATACGAAGGCCATCCTCTAAGGCCTTAATATCTCTCAGCTCGATATTTTCTGCCACACGCTTCGCTTTCTCTATCTCGGATAGGTTTATGCGGATGCGATGACCATCTTCAGGATGGATCCCGGCACTCAGATCCGGGAACTGACTCTTGAAGAAGCTAAGGACTCCGTTGATAATCGTATCAAGACCGAAAGCTCCGTCGTAAGTTATGGTTACAGAGTCAGCCTTCACTTCATCAAAATGAAGATTAACGCTGATGTTGACATCCTTGATCAGGATTCTTTTCGTATACGTCACTCGTAGTGCTCCTTCTTCTGCTAAAGAGAAACTCACCGGCTGCTTGAAGCGAGCCTGAACATAGGAGCCAAGCTCCTCATATGTCGCTTTTACTTCCATTTGTATAAATGATGGTAAGATTAGATAATAAATGTCTGACAATTACCACGAAGATTCACCTACACTTAGCTGATCGATTTTTTCTTGATTTAATCTGTTCAATCTGTAATTTGATTTGTTTAATCATGTTATCGACAGCAGCTATATCGCCCGTCTTAGATTTAAGAAGAATATAGGTATATTCAAATTTCTTAAGCTCTATCTTCAGTTTAGCCATATTCCTGATATCCGTCGTCATCTTATTCCGCCTTGATTCCGCTTCAGCATTCAAAGTGAGATAATACTCTTCCTTGAATCGCTGAAGCAGTTCCTTTGAAACGGAATCCTTATATGCACTTAATATCAGTTGGATACCATCCCAAATATCGTTCATTTCTTACCCATTTGTTCAATTATACTTGTGATGACCTTTTGAAAATCCTCACTTGTCATAGTACCAGTATTCGCCGCATAGAAATCACGCATCATATCGCGGACGAGAGTAAAACGACCGACAATATCGGTAGTATCTGCGTTCTTTTTCTTTGCATATGCCTCTGCCTCTGCAATCAGCGACAGGCGGTCTTCCCTCTGCTTAGCCAATATTGCCTCAGAAGCAACCTTCATCTTCTTTATTTCCAATACTTCTCCGGCCAGGTCCAGAATCTTCGGAAAATTATCAGCAATAACATTTGATGAGGGTGTACTTTCATTAGGCTGCCCAGTGGGGGACTGCATAGGTGTTATTTCGGAGTCCGGTTTTGATGCCGGTAAATCCGTCATCTCAAAATCTGAAAAATCTAACATACTGAGTTATTATTTAAATTGTTGTCTCCATTCATCAGCAAGTGCGGAATTCTGACTTGCAATTTCAAAATCTACTGTCTGCTCCTGATCGAAGGAATGAAGTGTCTCCTGAGCAATTTCCCGAATCAGCTGCTTATTATCTTCTTCAAGTTTCATCAAGTCGGTGAAAACCTGTTGTTGAGTTTCCTTCTTCCATTCTACAAGTGCCTTGTTTACTTCTTTCTTCGCTTTATTCTTCCAGGTATTTACATCCCATATTACAAAAGCCAATTCAAATATAACAGCCACTGCCACTCCGACAGCCTTCATTGAGGTAGCGCCAAATCTGGCTAAGTAGTGCTTAAGGGCATTATGAGTCTCACGAGAAAAGCGTTTGCCTACTAAATCACCAGCCTTTTTAAGCAAATGAGACGCAGCATTTGCCACTCCAGCCCCGGCACCTCCCTGACCACCGAATTGAACAAAATATCGACCCAATGCATTCGTTGCAGTTTTACCGGCATATTTTTTAAAAATCGCCTCCCCTGCTTTTCCAACAGCTGTTTCTATTTGAATAGCAACCTTGTTATTGAATTTTATTAGTTCTTGATTGATATAGTCATCAACTTGCGAATTCAGATCAGTAAGTTCAACAGATATATAATCCTGTATGACATCTCTGGTATATTCTCTTAATTCTTCTGGCAGGAAGAAATTATTGACAAAGTTTACCGTCTCATCCTTAGTGAATTTACTTGATGTTATAAGTTTTTGAGAAACACGATCAGCCACTTTTTCGGACACCTCATCAAAAAGATGAGGCAGACGATTATATATCCGGTTAAACGTTGGCTCGATTAATTCAGGAATTGCTTTCAATAACTGAGAAGCAGTATTTTGTTGTTCCTTAAGAATGGCTTGGTAAGCATCATGAGACATTTTAGAAGTTGCAAGACGCATCTTCAATTCCTTATCGCATTTTTCAAACAATTCATCAATATACAAATCAAAGGCATTATCTAAAGACTCTATCCTATCCTCAGAATTGAGTTGAGCATTGACCTGATTCCATAGATCTGCCGCATCTGGAATAACAGGGATAGTCTCATCTACCACCTTCGCCTGCCTTATTATGTTGATTCTCGGATTGTAACCAAGAATATCAGAAGCATAACGTATGATTTCCTTAACCTTCACATCTGATTCGCCAACCTTGTCAGGACACCTATTGATTACCAAAATCACCGGAACTTCAGGTCTAATTAATTCCCTAAGATAGCGAAGGAAAAGATAGTCTTCGTCTTGAATCCCAATTTTATATCCAACTGTATAGACTACAATGTCCGCATTTGGAAGGAAATCCTTTAATACCTCTTCATGCTCTTCTACAATAGAATTATATCCTGGAGTATCAAATAAACGTAGACCAACATACTGGCCACCGCTATCTGTTAAAGACACCCTTAATCTTGCCATCTTTTTATTTGGCTTACACGCCAAATTAACAAACTCCTTACGACTATCAATTTGTGTCTTCGCTCCTGTTTTATACAACACTTCATATCTCACACTTTTCACATTCTTATCAAATGCAATCTCTGTGATTGCCCCCGTTGTTGGAACAGCGCTTGTAGGAAGCAGTGGTTGTTTCAGTATTCCGTTTATTATAGAGGATTTCCCACTACTAGTTTCCCCGATGAATACGACATAGGAATCCGGAGACTGCAGACGCTCGTAAAGGAACTTAGCAAGTCCCCAAAGATCCTGGCTACCAACAGCATTCAATATCGGTTTTAGAGCTACTAATTTTTGTTTCTGCTTATCAAACATCTCTAATGTAATATTATAATGACTCGATTGCTTTTGTAAGAATTTGTAAATCTGATTCTAATTTAGGTTTTTCATCATTCCCAATCGGATTATTCATCTCATGGCGCATCGCACGAAGTTCTTTTTTCTTTTGGTCTCTAAGGTTATTCAGTTGGCTTTCGGCTTCCTTAAAGAATTCATTAAGCTTTTGACTGATTGAATCTACAAGTCTATGTTCTATCTCGTCGATCTTTGGATACACAACATTTTTAGCCTCATCCTTCCTTTTATCTTGCTGACGTTTTTTCACACCCCAACCAAAAAGACTTGCTACTGCGTAAATACCAATGCCTACGACAGCAACTGCCCACCCTGCAGGATTTGACATTAAAGCGGCAGCCACAGCTCCCGCACCTAAAGCACCGCCAGCTGCACCGCCAATATTAGCCGCAATCTGAAAACCTTTTTCCCATTTAAGTTTTTCTTCAGAATGCAAATCCACATCTTCGTAATTTTTTATCTCCTGCAACTTTATTTCTTCGAGCAAATCACAAAGTTTATTTCTAAATTCTTCCGCCATATCTGTGAGGATATCATTAGCCAGCAGCGAGAATTCTTCAACTTCTCTAGTTTGGATGCGAGAAAACACTTCCTCAAGATTGCGTCCATCTACTATTCCTCCGTTAATCACTTTAGTAATGTCGGCTCTTATCTTACCTGTCGTCTTAGAAACAGCTTCTGATATTTTCTTTTTCACGGTGATTCGTTGTTCAGCCAACCACGATGCTATCTCGTCAATCGTATCAACAACTTTTCCAATCTCCTCCTTATTTTTTTCATATTTTGCCTTTCTTTCAGCCTTTGACATCTCTTCGGAAAGGTTTGCTTCTTTAAGCTTGCGTTTTACTTCCGATATTGCCAAAGTCAGAATCGACAATACTCTCTCGCGAAGAGCACTGGCAAGGGTGAAATCCCATTCATTGGCCAATAATGAGAGTTTTGAGGTAAGCTTATTGAGTCCTGAAGCCTCTACTTCAGATGACTTATGTTGAATTGATCCAGCAAGAGCCTGATAAGCATTTATCAAAAGAATTGGTTCCTCGAATTTCAAAGCACTCTCTTGACTCATCTGTTTCAATTTCATAGTGTTGAATTCTATTGAGTCACGTTTCTCCACGGTAGTTTCCCCAAAATCATTCTGCACAAATATGGCTTTATTGAATTGACTCCAAGCAGCCTTTATAAACAAAGCTTCACGTCGACGGATAGTAGGCACAGTGGGTATGACGAAGACTGCGCATCTTACATTCTCTATGTATCTTTTAGTTGTATCTTCATTGGCTGCGGTAATACTTCCGACACCCGGCAGATCAACAATAATCAGACCCGACTTAAGAATATCCCTATTACGATAAAGACGTATATGCTCCACACCTTTTTCATTAGCTGGATTTTCATTATTATCGACAAAAGAATTAAGCTCCGCCTTTGTATTAACCTTTATACGCTCAACACTGTTTCTAAAGAATACCTCTGCATATTCATTTTCTCCATAAGCAACTTCCACCGGCACACATGTAGTCTCATCTGCCGCATTCGGGAGAATGTCCTCACCCAACATGGCATTGATCAAGGTACTTTTACCCATACCTTGAGTACCTACTACAGGCAGGAGTTTCTCGCTTTTTCTCACCGTAGAGAATAAAGCATCCAAATCCTTGCCTAATTCAGTACCCGGACGTGAGTTTCGATTAAGACACTCCTTTAATTCACTAGTCACAAAATCTCTTTTCATATGTTTTTTCTTTTCCAAAATGGGGTTACGGTCATCAAAATCTGTTGGAGCTTCTCTTTAATGAAAGAATACTGACCATCGTTGGTATCTTTAATGACTGTGACTGACTGATTTATTCCAGATATAAGTTCCAATACTCTATCAAGTTTTGTCTCTAACGTTGTTTGAGACTCCTTTCGCTCCTGTATCTCCATCTCAATCATTTTCTTGAGAGACATAATGGAAATATTGTAATTTTCTTCAGCAGTTTCAATCCTTCTATTCAAATTATGTTCGACACCTTTTATTGCCTCAGTGCTCTTACTCAAAGTATCCATAAGCAACTTCAGTTGATCACCTAACTCATTTCGAACCCTATCGGCATGAAGTGTTACGATTTCAGTTGACTGTTTCACAAAGGTCTTTTCACTGCTTTCGATTCTGGTTGATAAGGAGCGTAGATTTTTTTCACAGATATCCTTAACACTTTTAAGTTTGTCCTCTATTTCTTCAATCCTATCCGACAATTCGTTAGAGAAGATATTTAATTTGTCAAATCCTGAAGAAGTGACTCCAGACAACTTTTTATACTGTGAGTTGCAAAAGGTATCTAGTGATGCTATTTTTTCATCAGTAGCTGAGTGAATATTCTGGAATTCAGATTTCATATCAGAAATAGTCAGTTCTAACTGAACAATCTTCTGACATGTCTGATCAAGACCAACAGTCAAGGATGAGAAATCTGGAATATTTTCTATTTTATCCACTCCCTCCAATAGATCAGCGAGTTGCTCTTCGAGATCCTCTATCGTACTGCTGAAATCTTTGATGTTCTTCTCAATATATACCTGCTTAGAGCGTATAGCAGCTAATTCATCGGAAACATTATTCATTTCCTTACGAACGCGTTCCTCTACCCTGTTTATAGAAGGATCGATTCCTGAGGCAACAGAATCCTTGATCTGATTGATCATTTGGCGCGTTCCCTCATCTATTTCAACTATAATATTCTTGTTCATATGATATTAATTTTCTCGTATTAAATCAGATATGATCTGAGATGAATCAGATTCAAAGAGATAATTCAGTTTTGTTCTTAAATTATTCAGAATATCCATTTCTTCTGCATGCAACTGATTGCGCTGATTCCGTTCGTACATTGCTAATGCATATAGGGGATTCCTATGATTCGGTAATAGCAAAGACCGATCAAAACCGTTCTTCTTAAGAAACTGACGGATATCTTGAATACTTCCCTTTAAGTCTCCCCCATTTACAACTTCATCCAAGTCCTGAATAACAAATATCACATCCCCAGGATTTATCCTCGATCTGGAAATATGTTGAAGCAATGGAGCCAGCTGTTTCTTAGCAGCACCAGATTGGGTAGCATTAATCATAATAACCAGTTTTCTCATTGAAAAGGAGAACCCAATTGACTCCTTATTTATTTCGATTACTTTGATAAACCCACATTTATGAGATCGAAACAATGTGTTGCTGGAAGATAATGAAAAGTCAATCCCGAGACTTATATGCATAAATCGTCTTGCAGAATCCATATCCCATGAAATCAAGTCACATCCTCTGTCTTCGAGTATGTTGGCCCACAGATACTGACTAATATTGCTAATAATACTCTTTGCCACGCCTATCAGGTTGTAAGTTTCTCGTCCTATCTCTGTGCGCAAAGTCTGATGACGGATTGCATGATGGGTTTGACCATCAGATTTTATCTGATAGTCCATATTTGGTAATTGACTTATTATTGCCTGAAGTTCACGTTTAACTCCAAGCAATTTCTCTTGGGATAGTTTCTGACTTCTAAAAGCCCTTAAAGATTCTTCAAATTGCAAGATCTTTCTATCTATTAGTTCATTAATCTTATTCATCACAGACGTTGCATTCTTATCCCATGCATTAGTTCTTTCTACAAGATCATTGTGTGAAAAATAAATGAACTCTATGATATTTTCTTTATTCTTCTCGTAATCAGGTTTTTCTTCCGTTATATAATCATAACCGCTGTTAGACCCGAAGAATCTTTTCACTCCATTCCAGAACCCACTCTTTTTGACTCGCTTGGTTTCAGTATATGTAGCCGCCGAGATATGATGAGATTTTCTTGATACCACACGAATTGCGTAATCACGATCCGATACATTCAACTTTGAGGACGCTATCTTAACAGCATTATTAAAACGACTAAGCGCAGATGCAATCTCATCAGCAAGGGTATTATCCTTCTGACGAACTGCACTTATATCGGAGGCGCTACACCAATTCTTTGTAGAATATTCTTTAGCCATTCTCTCCAAAGAATTTAAAGATCTATCTATCTGAGCGTTGACTTCTCGATAAGCTTTATCAAGATCCTCTCTGACTTGTTCATAATTAATCTGGGAAACCGGAGCATTATCAGAAAATTGAGGGCATTTATTTCTATTTATTTCTTCGAGCTCCCTTCTTAAGAAGACAAGACGTCCTTGTTCAATTTTTGGCTTGACAGCATTGAATACATTAGAAAGTACTTTTTGAAATTCATCAAAATTTGATGCTCTCCACATATTTCTGGATTTCTCATTTTCTCTATTTCCCTTAGCTCTGAATTTTCGTACAGCCAAAGCCTGCATTGCTGAAATCTGAACTATATGGATTTTACTCTTATCCTTTATGTTTGATCTGTCAACAATACGCTGAATCCGTCGTAGATGATCTTCTGCCACCTCCTGAACTGATTGACTCCCATCAGGACTCGGCTTCAGGGAATCTATCATGTTTTGGATAATTATGACATGTTTGTTATATCCCGCTATTTCGTTAAGAACTTCCAACATCTTTTGATCTGAATTCGTTTTGCATGTGGTCACAAACATACAAAAGTCAGTCGATGGAAGCAGGGTATGCATAGTGATGTGCTCATGCCCCTCCAGACCATATGCATCAAGACCTGGACTATCTTCCAAAATAAGATCGTTGGGAGTTAGCAAATCCGGAGATACTACTTCTATCTGTTTTACCTTTTTCTTGTTATGAGGATTATATTTTTCATCTCCGTACTGACTGATTACATCTGACGTTAAGTTCCTCCCAGTAAAAACTTTCTTTTTTCCATCTTCAAAATACACAGTAGCTTCCCAGATTTTACCTTTTATGCATGATACAAGTTGACTTGAAGAAGGGATTGCTACTGCGGGCAGAAGATCTTTTCCAAGCAAAGCATTGAGCAGTGTTGACTTGCCAGAACTTGTCACCCCCATTACAGCTAATCGATAACGGTTTGCTTGAGAGATGCGTAGCCTTTCCTCTAAAGAATTTATATCTACCGCAAATTTTTTCTTCATTTCGGCATCTTTGGAAAGTACAGCCAATGCCTGTGAGATATATTGAGTTTCGGTTAATTGAGCCATAAAATATGGGTGATTGAGTGGTATACTTAAGTCAAAGTTATCAATACGATATTATATTTATTTAAATTATCCTGTCTTCTTTACATCCAAATAAACCATACCACGCGCACCAATCCGACGAAGGTCAACTCCGTATAGCCGAAAGACGCATCGACGAACGGGATACCGGCTATTCGTGCCAACATGATTACTGATCATATTGGTCACAACATCTGCTGTCATACCATTCTCGATACGCTGATCTTTGCAGACCTTCATATGTTTAACTGTAACTACATGTATCAGCATTGTTACGCAGATATATTTATTAAATCAACTGCACAAAAACGCTCTGCAGCGCGTCTCTACCAGTGTATCTGCAAAATTATGAAAATCTCATAACATACGCAATAACTTGCTACATGTTTTTAAACATTATTCCACGGCTCTTTCATTTATGATTTCTTTCTGATGGCCGCATCACGCAGAGTGCGCAG
>CAMWLX010000087.1 GCA_947175225.1 uncultured Porphyromonadaceae bacterium | reverse complement strand
GATAGTCTTCATGATTCAAAATTCAAAATTCTCCATTCAAAATTCAAAATTCTCCATTCAAAATTAATACTATGATTGAATATTTGATTGATCTCCTTCGGGAGAATCCCACAATACCTCTATTCCTTACTCTTGGAATAGGCTTCTGGCTCGGGAGCTTGAAGATAAAGAGTTTTTCTTTGGGTCCGGTGACTGCCACGTTGCTTGTAGGCGTCATTATCGGGCAGCTCGACATTCCAATTTCAGAGCCGTTGAAGACAGTGTGCTTTTTGCTCTTCCTCTTCGCCATCGGTTACCGTGTTGGCCCTCAATTTTTCAGAGGTCTCAAAGGGGATGGAGTTAAGCAGATGCTTTTTGCTATAGTGGAGTGTGTCATTTGTATAGCAGTGTGCATTGTGGCAGCTCGATTGATGGGCTACAATACAGGCACAGCTATAGGTCTTTTTGCAGGATCTCAGACTATCTCTGCATCGATAGGTGTTGGTTCAGACATCATCTCTTCGATGAAAATCGATCAGGATGTAAAGAAATCTCTTATCGGAATGATTCCTTCGGCATATGCAGTCACCTACATATTTGGAACCATCGGGGCTGCATGGATAGTTGCCAACTTAGGTCCGAAACTCTGTGGCGGACTGGAGAAAGCCAAAAAGCAGATAGCTGAAATAGAAGCAGAAATGGAAGAAGGTGAGTTTTCGGCACAGCCCGGGCTGATAGTAGCAAACCGTCCGGTCTCATTCCGTGCTTATAAAGCGGAATCGAGTTTCTTCAAGCGGCCTCGCACTGTCTCTGAGATAGAAGAGGCTCTTCGCGGGCTCGGTCATCGGCTCTTCGTAGAGCGTCTGCGTGTTGGCGGAGAGGTCGTGGATGTAGAGCCGGATGTAAAAGTTAGGCGTGGCGACATCATTGTGATAGGGGGTAGGCGTGAGACTGTAGTCAATGAAGCAGGAATTATAGGTCAGGAAGTAGTAGACCATGATCTTCTAAACTTTGAGGCAGAGAATCTTCCTGTCACAGTCTCGAAGCATGGAGCAGCAGGAATGACATTTGGAGAGCTCCGAAAATCAGACTTTATGAGTGGAGTATTGGTAAAAAGCCTGTTGCGCGACGATGTGAAGATACCTCTTCATAGCCGAACAGTGCTTGAGCCGGGAGATGTATTGACTCTTGTCGGATTGCAAAAAGATGTAGAGCAAGCCATCGGGGAGATTGGTTATCCTGATCGTAAGACTGAGACCACTGACGTTGCTTTCCTCAGTTTTGGGGTAGCTATCGGTTGCTTTATAGGGGCGTTGTGCTATCATTTCAAAGGAGTTCCTATATCTCTGACCACGAGTGGCGGAGCCCTTCTCGCAGGACTCTTCTTTGGTTGGCTACGCAATCGCAGGCCCACGTTAGGGCGTATACCATCCTCAGTGGTATGGATGCTTGACAATGTAGGGCTTAATCTTTTTATAGCTATTGTTGGACTGGCAGCCGGACCTACCTTTATATCAGGACTTCAGCAAGCCGGCATAGGACTTTTCTTCATAGGACTTGTATGCACTACACTTCCGCTTATCATTTCGATATTCATTGGTCACTACATATTCCGCTTTCCGATAGCAGTGACACTTGGTTGCGTTGCCGGGGGCCGAAATGCCGTTGCCGCCCTTGGTGCCATTCAAGATAACCTTGACAGCACACTTCCGGCTATGGGCTATACTGTCACATACGCAGTGAGCAATTTCTTGCTTATATTCGGTGGAATTGCAGTGGCATTGCTTGTCTAAGCAAGTGGAGATCTGTTGTTTTTAATCATCGCTTAGAATAATGAAATTAGATAAATTAAAGGGATATTCTCTTGCAGCGATAGCTGCGGCTGCATATGGCACAAATCCGGCATTTGCTGTCCCTCTTTATGGGCATGGCATGAATCCTGTGTCGGTGCTCCTTTTCAGATACCTTATGGGGCTTCCAATTTTAGCTGCCATAATGGCTCTGAGAGGAAAGTCGTTTTCCTTAAGAAAAGATGAGATAGTGCCGACTATGATTCTTGGTGTGCTTATGGCATTATCGTCGTTGACACTCTTCGAAAGTTATAACTACATGAACTCAGGGGTGGCATCCACGTTGCTATTTGTATATCCGGTGATGGTAGCGATTATGATGATCATGTTTTTTCATGAGAAGTTCAGCGTTTCCACTGTCATATGCCTTTTAGTGATGGGAGGGGGATTGATATTGCTGATGAAGCCGCAGGGAGATGACTCATTAAGTATGTTTGGCATTTTGCTTGTCATGATTTCGGCTTTGACCTATGCGCTATATATAGTAATGGTCAATGTGTCGAAGAGTGTAAAGAATATACCTACTACCAAACTACTATTCTATGTCCTTGGATGGGGAAGTATAGTGTATGTAGTTATGATTGCATTCGGAAGTGAGCTGACTATTCCCGAAGAGAATTGGGGATGGCTCAATTTGTTTGCATTGGCGATAATTCCAACTGTCTTGTCGCTTGGATGCACTACTCGAGCAATCCAGCTGATTGGATCGACTCCGACTGCGATTTTAGGTGCGCTTGAGCCGGTTTCCGCAGTTGTCCTGAGTGTCTTGGTATTGGGGCAACCAATTACGGTACAGGATATTATAGGGGGCTTATTGATAGTCGTAGCCACAACAATAGTGATATGTGCCGGCCCCGTAGACAAAGCTATACTACGGATGAGAAAGATGTTTCCCAAAGGGAGCCATCGATGAAAAAACAAAAAACATCACATTTTTTTATAAAAATATTTGCAGTTACAAAAAAAATAAGTAATTTTGTGTATATATCCACAAAAGCGGCGTAAGTCGCACCTCAATCCTTGACAACAATGGCAGACACAGACATACTCAGGAAAGCCCTGAAGCTACATTTTGGATTCGACACCTTCAAAGGAAAGCAAGAAGAGATCATCAAGTCGCTCCTTGAGGGCGACGATGTCTTTGTGCTGATGCCTACCGGAGGCGGCAAATCGCTGTGTTATCAGCTTCCGGCATTGATGTCGGAAGGGACAGCCATTGTCATCTCTCCCCTCATAGCTCTGATGAAGAATCAGGTAGATGCCATCCGCAATTATGCAGAAAATGATGGTGTGGCTCATTTTCTGAACTCCACACTTTCGCGTGCGGCGATAGAAAGCGTGAAGAAAGATGTCATGGAAGGAAAGACAAAGCTCCTATATGTGGCTCCCGAATCTCTTACGAAAGAAGACAATGTGGAGTTTCTTCGAAGCGTCAAGATTTCCTTCTTTGCAGTGGATGAAGCGCACTGCATATCAGAGTGGGGTCACGACTTTCGTCCGGAATATAGAAAAATACGCCCAATCATCTCGAGGGTAGGCAATCGCCCGGTGATAGCGTTGACTGCAACGGCTACCCCAAAAGTGCAGCACGATATCCAGAAAAATCTCGGGATGCTTGATGCAAAAGTATTCAAATCAAGTTTCAACAGAGAAAATCTTTATTATGAAGTAAGACCTAAGACAAAAGACATCGATGCCAACATCATCCGCTTTGTGAAGCAGCATAAAGGCAAAAGCGGCATTATTTATTGCCTAAGCAGAAAGAAAGTGGAAGAGATGGCAGAGCTTCTGAAGGTCAACAACATCAAGGCCCTCCCATATCACGCAGGTATGGAGGCAGTCGTAAGAAGTGAAAATCAAGACGCTTTCCTTCATGAGGAAGTAGATGTCATAGTGGCCACCATAGCATTCGGCATGGGAATCGACAAGCCTGATGTCAGATATGTGATCCACTACGATATTCCGAAAAGTCTTGAAGGCTACTATCAGGAGACGGGACGCGCCGGACGCGATGGCGGCGAAGGAATGTGCATAGCTTTTTACACGAGAAAAGACCTTCAGAAACTTGACAAACTTATGCTATCAAAAACACCTGCGGAGCAGGAGATAGGCAGGCAGCTGCTTGCAGAGACAGCAGCTTATGCCGAGTCGTCGGTATGCCGAAGGAAAATTCTCTTGCATTATTTCGGTGAGAACTATGAAAATGACAATTGTGGCAACTGCGACAATTGCAAACATCCTAAAAAATTAGTGGAAGCTACAGAAGAACTTTGTGCCGTAATAGAAACGGCCCTCGCACTTAAGGAAAAATACAAAGCGGAATATATCACCTGCGTCATGATCGGACGCGCAACAGATGAAATCCGCGAAAATGGTCATGATGAAATTGAATGGTTTGGGTGTATGCCCAATACTGAAGAGCGTGTGCTCGCTGCTGTAATCAGACAAGCGGACATAGCCGGCTACATCAAACGTGACCTGGAGAACTACGGCATACTTAAAGTCACTGCCAAGGGTAAGAAGTATCTGAAAAATCCGTCACCACGGTTTAAGATTGTAGAGGATTCTGAATTTTCTGAGCAGGAGCCTGAACCTCAGCAGCTTACCGGGTCGGGAGCAGCAGATGAGGTGCTTTATAAGATACTCATTGATCTTCGAAAGAAAATCGCAAGGAAGAATGATGTGCCCCCCTACGTGGTTTTCCAAGAACCGTCGCTTGAAGCAATGGCCACGACCTATCCTATCACAATGGAAGAGTTGTCGTTCATTCCCGGAGTAGGCACCGGAAAGGCGAAGCGATTTGGAGATGAATTTATCAAGACAATCCGCGAATACGTTGAGGAAAACGATATAGTTCGACCTGAAGACTTCAAGGTGAGGATGATGCCCAACAAGTCTAAGCTTAAGGTATACCTCATCACGGGCATCGACCGCAAGATAGCGCTTGATGAACTTGCCGAAAGCAAAGGCCTTGATTTTGATGAACTTCTTACAGAGCTTGAAGCAATCGTAGAGGCAGGAATCAAAATTAATATAGATTATTTCCTCAATGACGTGCTCGAAGAGGGGGTGGAAGAAGATATTATAGACTACTTTCAGGAGACAGAGGAGGATAATCTTGAAGAGGCTATTCAGGATCTTGGCGAAGACTATACAGAGGAAGAGATACGCCTTGTGCGCATCAAATTTATATCGGATATGGGAAATTAAAAAAGCGCCCCTCGGGGCGCCTTTTTTATTTATACAATCTTTCGCGGGCTGCTGCTACTTTGTCATCTGTGATGTAGTCATCGTAGTCCATCATCTTGTCGATTATTCCGTGAGGAGTCAGCTCGATGATGCGGTTGCAGACAGTCTGGATAAACTCGTGGTCGTGGCTCGACATGAGAATTACTCCCTTAAAGTTTTGCAGAGTATTGTTGAAAGCCTGTATCGATTCGAGGTCGAGGTGGTTTGTTGGTGAGTCAAGCACGAGAGTGTTGGCATCAGTAAGCATCATTCGTGCTATCATACAGCGGATTTTTTCTCCACCGGAAAGGACGCTTGCTTTTTTCAGCACATCTTCGCCGCTGAAGAGCATCTTGCCGAGAAATCCTTTCAGGTAGATTTCTGAAGAATCCTTTGAATATTGGCACAGCCAATCTACAAGGTTTAGGTCGGTATTGAAGAAAGCGCTGTTGTCGAGCGGAAGATAGGCTGTCGTGATGGTCTGTCCCCAATCGTAATCTCCTGCATCAGCTTTGCGGTTGCCCATGATTATTTCGAATAGGGCAGTCATCGCACGTGGGTCGCGGCTCAGGAAAGCAACTTTGTCGCCCTTCTCAATCTGGAAGTTGACATCATCAAAGAGAATTTCCCCATCTACTGTGGCTTTCAGCCCTTTAACTTCCAAAATCTTATTTCCTACCTCGCGGTTGGGAGTGAATATGATCCCGGGATAGCGGCGGGTAGAGGGTTGTATTTCCTCAATGTTGAGTTTTTCGAGCATTTTCTTTCTGGAAGTAGTCTGCTTAGACTTGGCAACATTTGCGGAGAAACGGCGAATGAACTCAAGAAGTTCCTTCTTCTTCTCTTCAGCTTTCTTATTTGCCATTTGCTGTTGGCGAAGAGCAAGCTGTGAAGACTGATACCAGAAACTGTAATTACCGGCGAATAGAGAAATTTTATTATAGTCGATGTCGAGAGTATGGGTGCTGACGGCATCGAGGAAGTGACGGTCGTGGCTGACAACGAGGACTGTGTTCTCAAAATTGCAGAGATAATTCTCAAGCCATGCCACTGTCTCGAGGTCAAGGTCGTTGGTAGGCTCGTCAAGGAGAAGATTGTCCGGGTTTCCGAATAGAGCCTTCGCGAGAAGCACACGCACCTTTTCGTTTGCACCCATATCGCGCATGAGTGAGTAGTGAGAGTCTTCCTTGATTCCGAGTCCTGAGAGGAGTGCTGCAGCGTCGCTTTCTGCATTCCAACCTTCCATTTCCGCAAACTTCTCTTCAAGTTCGGCGGCGCGGATACCATCTTCTTCCGTGAAATCTTCCTTCGCGTAGAGAGCATCCTTTTCCTGCATGATGTCCCAAAGAGTGGTGTGGCCACGGAGCACTGTTTCTATTACTGTGCAGTCATCATACTTGAAGTGGTCTTGTTCGAGCACTGAAAGGCGTTCGCCCGGTCCCATAGTCACAGATCCTGATGTAGGGGAGAGTTGACCGGAAAGTATTCGCATCAAAGTGGACTTTCCCGCACCGTTAGCTCCGATAATGCCATAGCAGTTGCCGTGGGTAAAAGTAAGGTTTACATCCGAGAAAAGTGGTTTTTTGCCAAACTGGATGCTGAGGTTGTTTGTCTGTATCATTCTGTTATTGTTCTTTCTTCTGCCTTTTGATTTTCAGATTGCAAAGTTACAAAAAAATCCTCTATTAGGCAAACGTTGTGTGATTAGAGTTGTTTGCCTTAAAGTCATTTGCCGAAAATGCTCTTCAGCTTGCCCCAGAATCCTGTTGAAGCTTTCTCCTTCTCGAATTCGGCCATCTCTTGGCTTATTACATTATCCGGAGAATTCCACCATCTGTCGAAAGTCTTGGGGCAAACGTTTCGTATCGACTCCTCATTGTCCTCATCCCATTCAAAATTAATGTCATTCGGATATGCTGGCATTACATATTCATTTATATGATTGAAATAGTAGCCTTTTTCCTTAGTTTTATCGTCAAGGACTATGATAGGGATGCTGTCTACTGTCTCATCTGTAGGCTCAAGACGTTGGCCAGCGTTTACAATATCTTCAAAAACTTCGCTTAAGGAATCCGGATTCTCTATAGCGTCATACACTATCTTCTTTCCTTGGGAAATCAGCCAAGATCTGAAATAGTCGAATGAATCATCGCTGCAGCCCCCTCTCACTACATATGCTACCGCCCAGAGATCCTGACGGTAGGTCTGCGCTGCGAAATAGCGCCACCAATATATAAATCCGAAAATTTCCTCTACGGATAGCGATGAAAGCAGTCGATCCAGATAATATCCTTTATCAGATTGGTCGATGATATCCCAAAAGCGTTCCTCTGTCATAAAAGACGAAGCATTTTTTTTCATGATAGTGCTTGTATATGATAAAATTAAAATCTGACTGCAAGCTCAAGGATAAGTTTGTTGCCTTGCCCTTCAGTGGGAGTGTATCCGTGTTGGTAGAAATATTGCTCATAATCGAGCATAACATCGGCGAAAACCTTTTTGTAGCGGTAAGAAAGAGTTCCTCCGAAGGTCAGACGATGTCTGGCTTCATTGTCGGCAGTTCCTTCCATTCCGTTCCATTGGCGGTTCATGCCGTCATAACGCGCTTGCACACTCCAGTGATTGAAGATTCCCAGCTTGGCATTTCTTCCATAGTCGCCCCAAGCTACCCATGAATGAGCATCCTTGTGGCGGGAGTCGACGTAATGCTCATTCATATATTCCAACCCTCCACGCCAGTCGCCACGTCGCCATGTAGTGCCGATATCATATAGCATTATTCGGGTGATGTCGGGAAGAATATCCATTACTCCTCCACATATGTTAAAGTCTCCGGCTTGCAGCGTCACGCGTCCGCATCCCATGTAAGATTTTCCCCAAATATTATGATTGGCTACCCCTCCTGCATTTCCTACAGCCGCTTCAATAGTAAGAGGCAATCTTGTCGGGGCGCTATATGTCAGTTTAGCGCCAACCTTACGGTAGTTGCACATTTGCTTACCCATAAACGAGCGGTTGGCAAAGACATAGTTTTGTGGGGCCATGAACGGTTCTCTACCGAAAGGCATGCGAAACTGTCCGGCTTGGACTTCGAGTCCTTTTGCCACTTCCATCTTTACATAAGCATCATGAAACTTGAAAACTCCCTGATCGCAAAGATCTACTTGCAAGAAATATCCTATTTTGGGAGCCACTTTCCCTTCTGCGGTAAATCTTGCCCATCTCACCTCGAAACGACTTTGCCCAGTCTCTGTATCCAGTTCCCAGCGGGGTCTGACGGCTCCATGAAATTCAGGGACATAACTGATTTTGTCGGCTCCTTCGGCAGGCTCCGGTATGTTTTCCGCTTCGATAGGGGAGGATGCAAAAATCGATCCCAACAATAAGCAAAGGTTAAAAAAGTGTCTTTTCATGATAGTCATTGTAGTTTAGATTGGCAAAATTAGGAAATTTTTATTAACTTTGCAAAAAAATAAAACCTAACAATGATAAAGCATACAGTAATGTTCAAACTTCACGGCAGCGATGAGCTCCGCCGTAAGATAGCAGAAGACTTCAAGGCTGCTCTTTTATCACTACCTGAGAAAATAGAATGCCTGCAAAGTATGGAAGTAGGCATCAACATCAATCCTGCAGAAGACTGGGATGTAGTGCTTATGGCTGTTGTGCCCACAATGAAGGATGTGCATGTCTATTCAAAACATCCTGCACATGTGGCAGCCGCTGCTATTCTTGGCCCGTATAAGGAGGCAAGGGCTTGTGTAGACTCTGAATTTTGATTTTCTGAAAGCAGATGATTAAGCTTCAGATTGAAAGACTCACAAAGTCGGTAGGGGATCGTATGCTCTTTTCCGACCTTTCTCTGACTGTGGAGGAAGGAGATAAGGTAGGCATAGTGGCGAGAAATGGGTCAGGAAAGACCACATTCCTCAATATAATATGCGGACTTGACGACTATGACTCAGGAAAAATTACCTTTTCTGATGGAGTTAGGGTAGGATATCTCGCGCAAAACCCGATATTTGACAAGGAAGAAACAGCACTTCAATATGCTACTCCCGATCCTCAAAACAGCGATGACTATGGGGGACCCGACCGGGCAAAGCAGATGCTTTCGCAATTCGGAATCATGAATTTCGAGCAAAAACTCGGCACAATGTCAGGCGGCCAGTTAAAAAGAGTCTCTATTGCCAAGGTGCTTCTTCAGGAACCGGATTTGTTGGTGCTTGATGAGCCTACCAATCATCTTGACATAGCCATGGTAGAATGGCTGGAGGCGTATTTGTCAAGATTGCGGACTACTCTTATCATGGTGACTCATGATCGATATTTCCTTGACAATGTGTGTACGCGCATTCTCGAAATAGACCGAGAAGAGGCGTTCATCTATGAAGGGAACTATGATTATTATCTTAGGAAGAGGACGGAGCGGCATGAAATGCTCAGTGCCGAGCTTGCTAAGGTGAAGAATCTGTTGAGGACAGAATTAGAGTGGATGCGACGTCAGCCACAGGCAAGAGGAAGCAAGGCGAAATACCGAATAGACTCATTCCATGATCTCGAAAAACGCAGTCATGTCAATTTGCAGGAGCAAGATGTCAGACTCGCTGTCAAAGGAAGCTACATAGGCAACAAGATTTTCGAGGCAGTCCATGTCGCAAAGAAATTCGGGAAAGATCTTCCTGACGGATCGCATAAAGAAATTCCTATTCTCAACGACTTCAATTATAATTTTGCTCGTTTTGAAAAGGTAGGTATAGTCGGAGATAATGGAGCCGGCAAGTCGACTTTCATTAAGATGCTCCTTGGGGAATTGTCGCCGGATTCAGGGCATTTCGATGTAGGAGAGACAGTGAGATGGGGCTACTATTCTCAGGAAGGAATGACAGATTTCGATGAGAAGAAAAAAGTCATAGATGCTGTCAGGGAAATAGCTGAAACAGTGCGTATAGATGACAAGACTACCCTTACGGCCTCACAATTCCTCACTCATTTTCTCTTTGATCCATCCACTCAGCAGAAATATATATATAAGCTTAGTGGGGGAGAAAGAAGGCGTCTTTATTTGGCAACTGTTCTGATGCGTCAACCTAATTTCCTGATACTTGACGAGCCAACCAACGATCTTGACATCATGACCCTTGGAGTGCTTGAAGATTATTTGGTCAAATTCAAGGGTTGTGTGATAGTGGTAAGCCATGACAGATTCTTTCTTGATCGTATAGTAGACCATCTGTTTGTGATGAAAGGAGATGGGGAAGTCAGAGATTTCCCCGGGGATTACTCTACCTTTCGTCATTGCGTACGTCAGGAGGAGAAAGAACTTAAAGCAGCGGCTGAAGAAGCTAAAAGGATAGCGGAAGCCAAGGGAAAAGTAGACAATTCCGGACCTTCAAAACAAAAGACTGACCGTAAGCCCAAGCTTACTTTCAAGGAGAAGAGAGAAATGGAAGCTCTTGAGGCGGAACTTGAGAGTCTCAATAATGAG
>CAMWLX010000086.1 GCA_947175225.1 uncultured Porphyromonadaceae bacterium | reverse complement strand
CCGACTATCAGGTGGCTACCCCGGTCCTTACCTACAGCCCGGAATCAAAGACCATGACCATGAGCTGCGCGACTGAAGGGTCAGAGATCCGCTACACCACCGACGGCAGCACTCCGACAGCGACCACAGGCTCAGTCTACTCAGCACCTGTGGCAGTGAGCGGCAACCGCATCTTCAAGGCAATAGCAGTACGCAGCGACCTGTTTGACTCTGAGATTGCGACAAGCGCAAACAACGACCAGCAGGTGCCGATGCCGACAGCAAGCTTCTCCAACAAGCAGCTGACGCTGACTTGCCCAGACACTGAGGCTGTCATCTACTATACCGTTGACGGCTCAGCACCGACAGCAAACTCTACACGCTACACCGGCCCGATCAGCCTGACGACAGACTGCACAGTGAAGTTCATAGCAACCCGCGCCAACTTCAATGACTCAGAGGCAGGTGCATTCGAGTTCAAGCGTTCCAACTATCAGGTAGCTACTCCGACATTCAGCTATGACACGAATGCCAAGACAGTGACAATCTCCTGTGCTACAGAAGGAGCTGAGATCCGCTACACAACCGATGGCACCATACCTACAGCCACGACAGGCACGGTATATACAGAAGCAATCCCTGTAGCAGGAAACATGACCTTCAAGGCAGTTGCATTCCGCAGTGATCTCTTCGACTCGGAAGCAGCCACATTGCCAGTCGACGACCAGAAAGTGCCGACCCCGACAGCAAGCTTCGCCAACAAGCAGCTGACGCTTGCTTGCCCGGACGCAGAGGCAACCATCTATTACACTACAGATGGCTCAACTCCGACTGCAAGCTCGACACGCTACACTGTCCCGGTGAGCCTGACAAGCGACTGCACAGTTAAGTTCATCGCAGTGCATGAAGGCTACAATAACTCAGAAGTAGCCACATTCGAGTTCGTGTATGCGGCATATCAGGTTGCAACCCCGGTCCTCACATACAATAAAGAGGCAAGGAGCGTCACAATTACATGTGCAACCGATGGAGCGGAGATCCGCTACACAATCGACGGGGATGCGCCGACAGCTTCGACAGGAACTGTCTATACAGCTCCTATTGCGGTCGTAGGCAACCATACCTACATTGCAAGGGCATTCCGCTCAGATCTCTTCTACTCACAGCCGGACACTCTTGTGGTTAATGTTCTGAAAGTTCCTACCCCGGCGGCAACCTTTGTCAACAGGCAGGTGATTCTCTCATGCCAGGATCCGGAAGCTCAGATACGGTATACGCTTGACGAATCTGATCCGACATCTGAGTCTACGCTCTACACTGCCCCATTGTCTTTGACCCAGGACTGCATTGTCAAATTCTTCGCCCGGCGTGACTATTTCATCGATTCAGATATCGTCACTTACGTATACAATGTTTCCGAGCATCAAGTGGCACTCCCGGGATTTGGCTATAATGCCGAGACATCGATGCTGACCATCACCTGCGCTACAGACAATGCTGAAATCCGATATACTTCGGACGGAAGCGACCCGACCGCGACCAACGGCATCAAGTATGAAGGACCGATAAAGGTAGAAGGAAACTTCACCTTCAAGGCGCGTGCCTTCCGCAGTGATCTATTGGACTCAAGGGTAGCTTCATTGGTGATCAGCGACAAGGTTGTAGCCACTCCGAAAGCAAGCTTTGCCAACAAGCTCCTGACTATCGAGTGTGAGGACAGCTTAGCTACCATCCACTATACCCTTGACGGCACTAAGCCGACTTCAGAATCAGCCATCTACACGCATCCTTTAGCCTTGACAGAAGACTGCCTTGTGAAGTTTATCGCACAGCGCGAAAACTACAACGACTCCGAAGTTGTACCATTCCAATTCAGAAAGGCTGACTATCAGGTTAAGAAGCCGGCATTCTCCTACGACACAGAGAACAACATGGTTTCGATAACCTGCGGCACAGACAATGCGGAAATCAGGTATACCTCCGACGGCAGCGACCCGACACAGACTGACGGCATCAGATATGAAGCTCCAATCGCAGTGTCAGGCAACTTCTTACTCAAAGCGAGAGCCTTCCGAAGCGACCTCTTTGACTCAGAGATGTCCTCGTTCGTCATCACCGGCCTGAATGTAGAGACTCCGACCGCCAAATACTCGAAGCATCATGTAGTGCTTTCTTGCGAAGATAAACTCGCGACTATCCACTATACCCTTGATGCAGATGCTCCGACATCATCATTCTCAGTCTACAATGGACCGATACCTGTAGAGTGGAATTGCGTCGTCCGCTTCTTCGCTACAAGGGAAGGGTTCAATGACTCAGCTATTGACTCCCTCGAATTTAATATAGTTGACTACACCGAGGTGGAGCCGGGAATTAAGAAGAACTACCGCGAGCGTACGATAGAGGTGACACAGCCGGGAGAACTTCCGGTGGTAGTCACAATTGACGGCGAGCCGCAGACAGTGAAGACCCCGGCATTGATCGATATCCTTCCGGAAATGAAGAAAATATCAGTCTACACCCCGGCTCAGGATGAAGACCGCTACGATTCATGGGAAGTATCTGACACGATCATCTTCCACAAGGCACCGGAACTTGACTATGATGGCCATGCTGTCTACTTTGAGAAGGCAGATGATGACCCGATTGAAGACTATGGTGAATATTTCTACTACTTCAACGGCGACTTGCGTGGAAGGGCAGCGATTCCTGCGGATATGCCGGTCTATGGCTTTGGCAGAGCTTCTGTAAATGTCCAGTCTGACCATGCTTTCCGTTCAGATGACTCAGTGATGGAGATCGACTTCTTCAACACAGGGCGCGAGGCAGGAGCAAGGAACGGTCACCGACTTTCTGAAGGTTTCGGAAGCTGGGGTGACGCTATGGAAGACTACACCTACCTGTATGTAAGCGGCATGCTCGAGAAAGAGGATCTGCAGTTTATTGCTACTCTCCCGGAACTGACCACTCTCCATTTCGGAAGCGTCAGGATGCCTGAAGAGGCTTGCGACAGTGTCTTTGCCGGCACCAAGATCGAGACTCTCGGCAGCGGCATAATCCTTGACGGAATGCTGAAGGGGATGCCAAGGCTGACAAGTGTAGTCTGGGGTCTATCCAATTCCAAGATGCCGGACGGAATCCTGCCGCAGGCAGGCAACCCGAACATCCTCTTATGGGTGACCAACCGCGACAACGCGCCTGCAGATGCGACCAACATCGTCGTCTACGACTATGCAGGAGGCAGCACACCGACCGACCCCAATGGCCCGGGAATAAAAGGAAATGCCGATTTCATCTCGCTCCGGACCGGGTATCCATTCAATGTCCACATGCCGCTCTATGCCGACAAGATTGAAGCTGTAAAGAATTTCTCATTGCCAACGGTGATTGAGAACGCATCCGGATGGGAATCTATTGTGCTTCCGTTTGATGTAGAGAGCATCCGCCATGAGAGAGCCGGGGAAATCGCTTCCTTCGGTGCTTTGGGTGATAACTGGGATCCTGAAGGTCCGAAACCATTCTGGCTCTACGGCGCTTCCGAATTGCAATGGATGCCGGCCAAAGAAATCGAAGCCGGAATGCCTTATATCATCTCGATGCCAAACAACGATGACTATGTGGAGGAATTCAACCTTCCGGGCAAAGTGACATTCTCTGCTGAAAATGTCAGCCTCATTCCTGAATCGGTTGAACTCAAATCAACTGCCTGGGTAGACGGCACTCTTGAATGCACCTACATGCCCGTAGATTCAGAAGGCACTCGTGCCATCAACATCAAAGGCGAGGGCGGCGGCTACTGTGGCAGCAAATTCCAGCCCGGCGCACCCATCGCTCCATTCGAGGTATACATCAGCGGCGGCGACTCACGCCGAGCAATCCCGATCTTCGGCGGAAGCAATGGAGTTGACCGGCTCCCGACACTGTCCTCCTCCATGGGCATAGTAGTCGAGACCCCGGCACAGGGGACGATCCGCGTCAGCAGCAGCCGCGCATGCCGTGTGGCAGTTGTCACTCCGGAAGGCGCAGTCATCCGCACTCTCAATCTATCGGCTGGTGAAAGCCGGACTGTGGAAGGGCTCACAAGGGGTCTTTACATAGTAGGCGGAGCCAAGGTGATGGTAAGATAAAAGTCAGAAAAGTCGGACAAGTCAGACAAGACAGACTTGTCCGACAAAATTCCAAATTAAGTTTAAACAACTTCAATAAGAAATAACCCAAATATCATAAATAAAAATGAAGTTTTTTAAAATCGCAGTCATGGCAGGGCTCCTGCTGAATGCGTTGCCCTCGGTGGCACAGAAGCTTGAAGCCCGGAACTTCAAGGAGAGCAATGAGATGACGGCTCGCCTGCAGGGCACGGCAGTGACCGACGAGAACAGCGGCAAACGCGCAGCCCTTGTCAAGATTTACACGCCTTTCCCGAATGACGTGCTCGGCTTTGACGGAGGCCTTTTCCAGATCATTGAAAGGAAGCAAGCTGGCCCCGGGGAGGTATGGGTGTATGTGCCGGAACGCACACAGAAAATCACAGTCAACCATCCTAAATACAGTCCCACCATAATATGGTTTGAGGGCATGGAGGCAGAGGCCGGCAAGACCTATACAGTTGAGCTAAATGTCGAGGGACGCAACGTGGCCCTCATCGCTTCCACTCCGAATGCTGAGATCACTGTCGACGGGGAGCCGCAGGGGAAGTCGCCCGTCAATATGCACATGCCGCTCGGCTCCCACCTCGTGCGCGCTGAGCTTGGCTCCCTTCTCTATGAGGACATCGTCACCCTGACCCAGGAGGGTCCGGTGCAGTTCAGCCTGCAGATGGAGGATGAGAACCTGAAGTTTGGCGATGTGAACATCGAAGTTGCTGATGGGGCGGAACTCTGGTTCCAGGACATGCGCGAGGGCGTCGGCTCGCTCCACAAGCACTTGAAGGCAGGCAACTATGTGGTGACCGCCAAGCTCCCCGACCACGAGGACCAGACCACGGCGTTCACCGTTGAGGCAGGCAAGACAAAGACAGTCACCGCCACCGCTCCGGTTGCGCACCTGGGCTACCTTGAGCTCGTCACCGAGCCAACATACGGCGTGACCGTTATGCAGGGAGACTCCTTGGTTGACCTCCAGCCTACGATGCAGCTCCCTGTAGCCCGGTATGAGTATGACTTCACGAAGAAAGGCTACTATCCGCAGACCCTGAAGTTCCGCATCGAGCGTGGCGAGACACTGCGCGACACGATCCGCCTCGAGAGGATCCAGTATGTGAAGAAGACCACCGGCTATGCCGCCGTCTCCTTTGGATACGGAAGCAAGCCCTTTGTCGGCTTCACGTTGGGCGGCTACTACGAGAATGTCAATCTCGAGGTGAGCTACAACCTCGGGCTCGGACGGAGCAAGGATGTCAGCTGGTATGGAACGGAAGATTTGATCTATCAAGGAGCGTATTCCTATAGGCTTGACGAAATGGCAGTACGTGCCGGATACCAGCTCCGCTTTGCTGAGCGTTTTGGACTGACTCCCCAAGTCGGTTTCCTAATGCAGCGTCTCGCTGCACAGAAGAAGGATTATCCTGGCAATGGCTTTACACAGGAATGTGTCTCTATCGGAGTCCGTTTTTCATTCCATCCATTCCAGCATGTAGGCTTCTTCCTTAACCCGGAATATGCAATTCCCGTTTCCACTAAAGGAGAAATAAAGGAAGTATTTAGCCAAGGGAAAATGACACGTGGAGGTTTCAAGGCATCGGTAGGTGTCTCCGTTTCACTTTAACATATCAGCAAAAAATGAATAAAAAAAGTATATACGGAATTATTGCGGTCGCAGTAATCGCCATTTTCGGTCTGACCGTGGGATGCAGTGACAACATAGACGCTGACTATGATCCGATATCAGCAGCAGACAGGACCCTGACGCTCAATGGAAGTCTACGTGACAGCACAATCAACATTACTGCAGGAGCAGCCCATCCGGTGATAAAAATCCAAAGCAATACCCGATGGACAGTGAGGGTTGTGAATGGTGGCGGATGGTGTACCACAGATGTTATGTCTGGCAAAGGAAATGAGTCGTTCACAATCAATATACTTGAAAACCTTGGAGAAGATGAACGCACATGCACCGTTGAGGTCTCGGCAGTGGACGCAGAAGGGCAGGAGGATTCCAATAAGTCGCTCCAGAAGACTATTACTATTATTCAGGAAAAGAGTTCCGTCAGAATCTCTCCTTCTTCACTCGAGGCTTTTCCGGCTATTGAAACCAGTATGTCGTTTGATATCTATGCCAATGCCGTCTGGACGCTTAGCGTAAGTTATGAAAATGAAAGCACTCCGGAATTCATTACGGTAACGCCCGGTGAAAACATGACTCGTACCGGTGACGGAATATTTGAAGGGAATACCAATGCCAAATTTTCAATTACTGTGGCAAACAATGGTTCGGATGCAAGCCGTCTGGGATATCTCAATCTTGTCAGTGAAGTTGGCAAGTATACTGTAGAAATCCGCCAGAACAAATCTGAATACACATTCGACGTATCCCCTGCAGTAAGGCAGACAGTCGCTCCTCAAGGAGGCACAATACGGTTTGATATCCTTTCTCACTCAGAATGGACAGTTAGTTGTGCGGATCAATCTGTGACATTCTCGCCTGCGTCAGGTCAAGGGACGGGGCAAGAATCCACTATTGCAACATTCGAGCCGAATATGACCGATACGATAAAAACAATGCGAATCCGTTTCGAACCAAAGAAAGAAAACTATGTTCCACAGGAAGTGATAGTAGAGCAGCAGGCATTTAAGATGACATTTTCTGTAAGCCATGGTTCTCTTCCCGGTATTGTCTACAAGGAAGGTGGAGACTATACTGTCAATGTCAGCTCAATGTTTGATTGGGTATTGGCTGATACTCCGGATTGGATAGAAGTGACTCCAAAAGAGGGGAAGCGATCTGAAAATACCGTCACATTGAAGGTGGAAATAAGCCCTAACAATAATAATGAAAGGGTCAGGGATGGCTTAATTACAGTGATCCCATTGGAAACACAATTCTATGACAATATTTATATTAATCCGGAGAGTGTAAAGATACAGCCGTTTGATCTTCCATTTATGCAGTATGGCGGGCAGCAACCTGCTGTCAGTGTGCCCTGGGTCAGCGATGGAATCAAGCAAAAGCAAGCGGAGTTGACATTCAACTATTATTCTCCCAACCTTGATATAGTATCTGCCGGTATTGAATATAAAGAAGCCAATGCCGAAAAATGGTCATCTACGGATCCAATTGCTGTCAACGATCCCAAGTCAGGAACAGTGGTGATACTCCTTAGCGGTCTTGACCCGATGAAAAAATATGTTGCAAGAGGCTACATAATAGATAAGAATGGGAAGTCATATTCAGGCTCAGCTACCGAGACATTCACAACTGCCGGCCAGCTGCCGGGCAGCGGCGACAACCCGACCCCGACGCGTTGACCCCGCTCAGTAATATCAGGCATCCGAAGGCTTCCCCCTTCGGATGTTTTTTTGTTTTGGTTTAACTCTTCATTGCAATGTCACTAAATTAAGACCAATTTACGGCGTCAAGCAATGTAGTTAGCGCACTCCGTGCGCGTCATTAAGCGTCTTAAACTATCTTAATTTAGTGACATTACTCTTTAAATTTACCGAAGGATTGTTATGATGTTTCAATATATTTATATAAATTTGTAAAATAAATTGACATTATGAAAAGAAGAAATTTTATAAAGATTATAATTAAAATTGCGATATTGAGTTGGGTAGTGGAAATACCGGGATGTCGTTTTTCTGATGATCTGGACAACAGATTAGATACTGCTGATAATATTATGGAGGATCGACCTGATTCAGCGCTTTGTATATTGAATAGTATGGATGAATTTAAGTTGAGAGGAAGTAGAGCCAAAGCAAGATATTCTCTTTTAAAATCGATGGCTTTGGACAAAAACTATATAGACATTACTACATTCGATGAGTTACAACCGGCAATTGATTATTATCTGAAGAACGGCAATGCAGACGAAAGGCTTAGAACTCTTTATTATAAAGGAAGAATTCATAGGAATGCTGGTGATGATGATCTGGCGATGCAATCTTATCTTTCCGGATTAGATAACATGGATTTAGTGTCAGATTCATTGACTTTGGCGCGTTTACTTGTTGCTCAAGGTACTCTATATTATAAACAATATCAACTTAGAAATTTAATAGACAATAACATTAAAGCTGCTGAAATATATGGTTTATTAAACAGATTACCACAGCAATTAAAAAGTTATTTCAGAGCCTTGAATGGAGAAGTGATTATAGGTGATTCGATTGGTGCTGATAGTTTAGCAAATATTTGTAGAACTCTTATAAATGATTGTCCATCGATGAAAAATTGGTCTCTAAGGCCTTTTTTGAATTATTCTTTAAAGTTTGGTAATACTGACGAAATTATTTATTATTTGGAGAATGTGCTGAATGCAGGGATTACTGACGATATCAAGATGAATATTGCACGAGCATATTCCAAAATAGGAAATCCGGAGAAAGGAATACAGTATCTTAATAAGGCGAAAGTGGCGCCGGATAATATACTTGACTCTTTGTCTTATTGGTCTATAAAGACAGAGATATTGGAGAATATGGGAAATGATAAGGCTGCACTGGATGCATTCAGGAACTACTCCAGAGTTCTTGAAATTTATCATGACCGGCTATTCTCCAACGAACTTCTCTTCTCAGAAAAGAAGCATGAGATGGAAATCGAAAGCCTGAGAAAGATTCATAAGAGAGACAATGCAATAAAATGGATATTGGCAGGAGTGGCGGTGCTGATATGCATTATCGGCTTCATCTACTATAGGTATAGACTCAACAAAGCAGGCCGCATGATTGCTGAGCAGAATGCCGAGAAACTGCAATTAGAGGCAGATAAATTACAATTGGAGACAGAGAAACTTCAACTGCAAACTAAAAATATGCATCTCAAAATCAGCCAACTCGAGAGCGAACAGGAGAGACTCACTGCTCTGTTGGAGCAGCGTGAGGAACTGTCCTCAGAGATGAAGGATATCATAAGGGAGAGACTCGATTTGCTGAATGGATTGCTTGCAAAGGAAATCTCAAATGATGAAAGTTATGCCAGACCTTTCAGAAAATATGTAGAAACCCTTCACAAAGACCGCAAGAAATTTCAAGACTCCACAAGAAAAGCTTTTCAGGCAATGTATCCAAACTTTATAGCTGATCTCATTAAGCATGGTCTGACAGAGAGGGAAATCAACTATGTATGCCTATACTCCCTCGGACTCCGTGGTAAGGAAATAGGCGCCTACCTTGATCTGGCACGACACTACAATATCAGCAGCGAGATACGGCGAAAATTAGGCCTTGACACCAACGGCTCCAACCTCGGCCCCTACATCCGCAAGATGATGAGCCGGAAGAAATAATATTGAGGATTTGGTGGAGTGGAGGATTATTGTTAATTTTGTGGGAAATATGAGATGTAGATGAGTAAGTTGATTATTCCCAAAGCTGTCCGTGATGATAGTAAGGTGGCGCTTATCGGGCCTGCTACCCGGATAAAGCCGGAAATCGTAGAGAGTCTTGCAAGGCTCTACGCTGAGCATCCTGAAGAGATGCCTGGCGCTGAGCTTATTGTATATCCTTCTGCGCTTGACGATTATGCCAGTGGATCTTATGCCGCTTCATTAGCGCAGCGCGTTGCGGATTTCACTGATGCCTGGAGCCGTGAGGATGTCGACCTCGTGATTTGCGCAAGAGGCGGCTACGGTTGCGTCCACTTACTCGATTATCTCCCTACTGACTTTATTGCAGCTCATCCGAAATGGCTCGTCGGATTCTCAGACGTATCTGTCCTTCATGCATTGCTCTGTAAAAGTGGCATCGCTTCAATACATGGAGGCATGGCAAAGCAGTTGGTGGAAAATACTGATTCCGGTTTCGGCTCATATCGTAAGGTATTCAAAAATCTGGTGGAATCATCTTCCCCAATGTTGGAGTATCAAGTCGCCACTCATCCATATAATATCCCGGGAGAGGGTAGGGGTGTGCTATTAGGAGGAAACCTTGCAGTCCTCAATGGTCTTGCCGGAACTCCCTTCGATATAATGTCAGAAAGTCTCTACAGAAATGTAATCCTTTTCATAGAAGATGTCTCCGAACCGATCTATGCCGTAGAGCGAATGTTATATCGATTGCATCTTCAAGGTGTGCTTGGAAAAGTAAAGGGAATCCTCATTGGCCAATTTACCGAGTGGAAACCGGATCGCAATTTTGAATCTATCTACGATATGATCCATGAGCGATTTATTGAATGGAATGTGTCATGCCCGGTTGCCTTTAATTTCCCGGTCGGTCACAACGACCACAATGTCCCTCTAATCCAAGGAGCGGATGTTTGTCTGCGGGTGTGTAGCGATTGCGTCAAACTTGCAATGAAAATTAATGATTTCTGAGATTTGAGCATATAAAATTTGTGAGTAAGTGTGCAGCTTTTCATCTTGATTTAATTCTCAAAGCCTTAAATATAGTGTTATTTGTAGGTAACTATTTGATTCATA
>CAMWLX010000085.1 GCA_947175225.1 uncultured Porphyromonadaceae bacterium | reverse complement strand
CCTCCAATGAATGACAATGTCGGCTACAACCTCTCAAAGTTGTAGCCGACGTTATGATCAGTTGTACCTGCAATGTGAACTTCAGTTAATGCTTACAAACTACCGAATATTTATTACTATTCGGCAGTTTGGGGGTATTTTTATTTGTATATGAATTTTATGGGGAGGGCGGCGGAACTTGTTTCGTTAGTAATAGGAGTAATTTTAAATTCTGGGACATAAACAGTATCCCTCGAACCTAAACTTCCTGATTCATAAGCATTAAATAAAAGAGTATAATAGTTAATATCCCACGATGCAACTTTTCCGTTCCCTTTATTCGGGTATACAGTGTTCTTGTTCGGTTTCCTGAACCAATATATCCCTCCGGCTTCACGATAAAGATTGAATGTAAGAGGTCGGTCATTGTTGTTTTTTCCATCTCTACGGGCATCTGCATATAACAGTCCACTCACACCGCCGTATGATATTGCACCCGGTCCGGGATTTGGGAAAACAGTCAAGTTCAAAGAATTATAAGTTGAATTATATGTCGGTGCAAAATTACCCCTTGCTCGTCTTGCCTGACCGGTAGCACCCAACGGAAATATTATATTATCGCCAGTGTCTCTGCTATACGCTATGCACGCTCTAATACCTTTTGAAGATTTCGCATTTTCTCCTGAAGCATTGGAATAATTTGTATAGCCATATGCATCATCAGCATTTTTAGCTACAGACTGAGCCCCATCAGCATATACTACGCCATATCCAAAACTACAATTATCGCGGAGACTCAGATATTGATCATAAGTCGGCACAGCTAATTCCTTATTATTTTTATTCACGGCATTCCAGGTTTCAGCCCATGATACATAGGAACGATCATCATTATTAATAAATCGAGTCCATGCATAGCCCACAATTCCGGCCCAAGTGGCGTTTCTTTCCTCAATCGTACTCCCCCTCAGATGGACAGTGCTAAGATTACCAGCCACTTTATCAAGCCAGCCATACTCAGTTTCATTGCTCTCAAGAATAGCATAGTTATAATTGCATCTCTTAAATAAAGAACCGACCGACAAAGGGCTGTTGGTGACTATCACGTTAGTCTCAGTCAGCTCCTCTGGCTGATCATCTTCGCGGTTACCCTGTGCCGCATATGCGTTGTAGCAGCTCCAGTTCGCACCTCCGAGCGTTACGCCGCAATCGTAGCCCTGGCGTACGAAAATAAGATGCTTACAGGTATAGTCATGATACTCTACGAGTATTATTCCGCATCTTGTTTCATACTCACCGACAGTTCCATTGGGTTCGTACCAGAAATCGATTTCGGTGTCCGAGGAACCCTCAATATACTTTCCTTTTCCTGGCACTTCCTGAGAACCTGAATAAAGCTTGATAAGACCCTTCGGATCCGACAAGATAGAAGCTCTCCACGGACCATCCGATTTAAAAGTATTGAATGAAGATTCTCCCGCACCATCCAATTCCATAAGTTCGATATGAAACTTCTCCCGGCTGTTGTAGCTTCTCCAAATCGCCTTAGGATTTACGATGCGCGGCACCTGAAGGATATTTATATCCACATATTTAGCTTCATATTCATCATATTTTATAGATCCGTCGGGATTATATTGTAAAGATCCGTCGGGATTCCTGATTTCTTTTTTTATTTTGAATGGTTTATCATATACGTCGCTATATTTGTCATCCGAAGGATCAGGGGCATCTTTATCCCGCAGGGAAAATCTTACGGTAGCCTTACGGTAGAAGGCAAAGAAGGCGTTGTTGCCGGAAAAGTCGGTAGCCGGCACAAGTTCCTTCTGACGGGTAAACATCGGAATATTTAATGTCACGGATTTAGATTTATCATCATCACCTTCCACAATATCATAAGTTCCGAATCTATCTGCACCGTTTATCGGCAATCCGCTCTTTATATCATCAAGTGCGTAATCAGCATAATAAACAGGAACATGCTGACCCTCATTACCCAAATAAAAACTCTTCAGATACTCGTTGGCTGCCTCCCCGTAATTAAATTCTGATCCAACAATCTCTCTTTCATTCTCAGCCAACGCTCTCAGAGAAAGGAACCCGACATAATTTTCATCTTTATATGTATGATCATAAGCAAATTGATTCCATGCAAAGCCATTTGGATCATTATATGCGCCGCTGCTTTGAGGCGCCAAAACCCCGGATTTTGTTGAGGGGGCCCAATTATTCTCTACTATCTGCGCATGAAGATGATAATTATTTGCTTTAATCTGGTCATACCCGGTGATTCGGATCGGAAGCGTCATCGATTCATTATATAGATAAGAAATATAATAAGGGTCAGGAATAAAAATGGTCGGCGAAATCTCATCATAAACTATATGCCAGTCGGCCTGATTAGCCCATCCGCGGAATTTTAACGTAAGCTTATAATGGAAGTTGCGCTCGGCATTGTAGTTGTACGTGGTGTTCTTCCCGAGCATGAAACGGTATTTGATCGGGCCCTTGCTAATTTTCTCCTTATTCTGACTTACGTAATATCCTTCAACTTCTATATATGTGCCATAAGGGACACGATCTTTGAAATCGGTCTTCATCACATTGTTCTCATCAACAATCACATTGCCGTCATCATCTTTTTCGGGCTCGTTGATGGAAGTGCCAAATTTGTCTTCCGTAGGATCCTGCTCTTTGCAGAATTTCTTTTCTCCCTGATAGTCGCCCTGCATATTCTCGAAGAAATACAAGGCATCATCAGTCTCCTTATGTTCCGGCGAGCCCGATATCTTCGTGCCTTTCTGCAACCTCAACCATGATGTATATGCTGAATTGGTAGCTCCCTCTTTGTAATAGATTGTCTCTACGTCCTGAGGGTTGTTTAATAATTCATTTTCGCTACCCGGCTCATTATTCTTACCAAGACTACATGTAGCAGGAATATCGTGGATAGTTACCGAACGTATATATACGGAGACTGACTCTTTCAGGCCTGACGGATCAAAAGCGATCGTCACTTTGGATACGACCCTCTTGATCCAGCAATGGAGACTGATGTTGGGCTTGTCGATTACAAGGTCGTGGGCATCAAACCCCATTGAACGAGTATCATCGGCATCAGTAAAGTAGCCAAACATAGCACGGTCGCCGTTGGGTCCTTCTCCATTAGCGCCTGTCTCAGAAGACACCTTAGGATTCCAAGAAACACGATGAGCTTTCAAGGTTTCCTCATTTTCTGTGATTTCATCAGACAACATTCCCAAATTTGCTACAGCATATATACGATATTTACCGTATGGCAGCTTGACATCAAAAGTTGCTTTTGGAGTCTTGGGATCCTTGATATAATCAAAATTTGAACCTTGAACTCCTTCTTGATATTCTTGATATTTTAGAGAATCTGCCGGATACTGAGTATTGCCATCCGGATCACATTTATAGCCAGTAAGCTCATTGGCCATGAATTTATCATAAAATTCGCCATTGGACTTATAAATGACCACGCAAAGGTTTTTGATATCCTTTATCGCCTGGCCGTCGCTCCTTGTATTAAGAGCGCTTCCCATAGGAGTGAAAGAAAGCTCTACAGAAACGTCACTTTCTCCGTCTCCAATTATAGAATTATCATATAATAGGTCGTCATGGCATGATGACAATATCACACCGATGATGAAAACCATAAGACATGAGACTATATTAATTCTGAATAAACGTGTCATTACCAATAAAGATAGATTCGATAAAATTAAATAAATTGCTTAAATCAACTATTCTTCAGTTGTTTCATCCTCATTCCCATTCTCTTCTTCATCCGCAAGTCCAAACGATGGATCGAGAATACATCCGATATAGGGGACAAGAGAAACTTCAGCTTTAAGAGATTTATTATTGATTGTAATAATAACCTTTACATGAGTGTTGCGTGGCAACACCCCAAGATTAGGCAAAGTGAGCGGTCCAAGATAATATTCTCCGTCCATGGAAATCGAACAAGTGAATTTTCCACCTTCAGCATTCCCTTTGCTCTCAGTGAAATAAATTGGAGGAGCATATTCAATACCCGAGCCGTCGATTGAAGACATATTCTCAGGGAGAGTGAAGACATAATCTCCGACACCACATTTTTCCGGCAAATCAAAAGAAGTGATCTCTCTTCCTCCGAATGGTTCGGAAGAAGGTGTGTCTTTAACAGGAGAATACACCGTATTTTTCGGGAAAAGGAATTCTTTATCGCCAAGTCCAGTAATCTTGATTGACTTAACCTTTAATGCCGCATCAGCTACATCATCTCCTTTTTTTATTTGGAATGAGAATTTTGTCGTGGTCCGGGTGACGAATAGATTTTTCTCGAATGTTACCGTTTGATTCTCTATGTTATTATCCGGGTGTGGATAGGGATCGATTTCGAAAATCTCTGACATTGCGATCGGTTTTGGATCGGAGCTTGTGTTGTCGATCTGTACATAATTGGAAGCAGTGAGATCTATGTTTTCAAGAGTATTCGCATCGTATATAGCATCCGGATCTAAATCTTTTAGTTTTTTTTGCACATCATCAGAAAGACTCTGCTCATTTGCTATAAGATAAATCTTATATGGACACTCGAAATCAATTTTATACCTGAGACCAGAAACCGCAAAACTTGAAAGGAAATCATAAGAAACGTTATACTTAATTTTATTCTGAGCATCTCCTTCTTTATTCTCAGCTATTATGACTCGCAAAGAATTGATTTTTTCAGTATCAAGCTCGGGCTGCTCGAATGAAAATTCTCCCGCACGAGTCAATGATCTGCCTGATTCGTTAGTGGCAATATTAAGCACCAGAAACAGATTTGGATCAGGCTTGGAATTCAGTTCATCTTCACAATATTGCATGGAGCAGCCTCCTGACACGAGAGCCAGGAAGAGAAATAAGGAGAAAAGCCATATTTTATGCTCCGAAAGTATCATAGATTACTAATGTTATTAATACGGACTATCCAGTCATTGATTACAATAGAGACTTCTGTCCAAACACCTTTCTCAGTAAGGAAGAATGTCAAGTTCCAGCGGCTTTCGCGGTCGAGAAACTGCTGAGGATCCATATAGCTGAAGTGCTCGCTTTTTAAAAGAAGCAATACTTCCACAAGTGGAATACTCAATACTTTCTTTTCTCCTTCTTTCCTTATCACTGTCAGCTGCGCATTTGAGTGTTCTACAAGTCTGGGCACACTGAACTCGGCCCATGCTGCGGTAGCAGGCTCACCATCTTCAAAGAAACCCATTTGAGCATTGTCTTTTATCCATGGATAATAAGTAACATCTTCAGTGGAGATTACACTATTAAGATAATTGAACCTTGTATTATTATCAGTGATCGTGTATACAAATTTTTCAGTATCAATTGGAAGCCCATTTTCATTTGCAAGCATGATACGGATATCGTTGGTATCCTTCATCATATAAACAGTTTCCTCTATATAATCAGTGTCGTTACCCATCATAGGGACTGTTGCATTAAGTCGTCCATAGAATAGAGGATGAAGATCTGTCCCAACTGACTCCGTGATCAAATTGGAAGGAAGATAGACTTGGAGATTTTGCATTAAAGTTTCAGAAGGCAGCGAGTTGAACCGGAACGATGCGTCTTGGCAATCCATACCTCCATATGCCAACAGATTATATTCACCGGCAGGGAGGTTGATTGTCATACGCCAGTCTTCATCGGCGGTCTCGGGACGAGATGCGGTTACGGTTTGGAGGTAGTTTCCGTCGCTATCATAGACCAACAGCGTAAGACAGTCTACTTGGGAAGGGAAAGCGTTGGCATATTCCATATTATAGTCATACACAAACCGAAGCTTCAGCCCCTGTGGACATGGCTGCAGATCCTCATGAAGCCTGTCGCAAGCAGAGAAGGACAGAATCGCACCTGCAAGAAAGGCAGAGGATAAAGCCTTGTTTATGCAATCTGAAATGGTTCCTATATTCATGATTTGATTTTTATTTTAGTAATCAGGGAGGGGGTCAGACCTCCCTGATTTGTCCTTTCGGAATAGTTCTTTTTTTCAGAACTCGATATTGTTGACACGGACAGTCCAAGGAAGAACTTGACATGTCACTGTCAGATATACTTCATCAGATTCATCCGGAGTGTCAGGCGTAGGAGGTTCCGGATCATTTTCAGGAATACGCGGATGACCGAGTTGGCTTATATTAGTTACAGCAAGTTTGTAGACATTGTTACGCACTGTAGCAAATTCCATTGGACCCATCGTACCCGGATCTAAATTATCATTATGACGGTTTCTATAGAAATAGTAGCAATAATAGCCTGCACCGTCTTGTTGATCTATACTTGATTGATATAGTTTAAATCCATTAGAAGTCATAGCTTCACGCATATTTGTGAGGGTAGTGCCTGTTGCGGGTTTTCCTGCGTTATTCCAAGCATTCCACATGGAATTAGGAGATAGAGGATTTTGTTCAGGTTCTCGTACATAAATTGTATTCTCTTCCGGATCAGCAGGAGTTATTCCGTCACCTACTTTATATGTGGTTGTTCCCCATTTGAAAGTACTCATACCGGCATTTGCACCATATACTGATCTGAATAGAGGATTAGAACGACTGACGCTGGCAAATTGGTTCACCTTAACTTTCTCTCCATCTATTTCTTCCTCAATTTCAACCACATCAGGCACGTTATCAGTCATTTGCACAGATGCAGATATTGCTGCTTTGGTGACATCACTCCAAGTAAGATAGAGTTGTCCATTATTGGAATAAAGAATAGGATCGGTGTTAGGATTTCCACTTATAGTTTCTCCATTGAGTGTCTTATACAGATCTGAATAATCAGGGTTATCTTTTAGAGCTTCAGGAACCTGAAAACGACCTTTGAATACTACAACGGTGGTCTTACCATATTCTTGATTTGACACAGGAGCAGGGATCACATTTTCAGTTGCGTAACGCCATACCTTGTATTCCTGGTGCAAATTATCATTTGCTCCTCCAAGAACCTCGCTAAGTTGCCAAGCATTCCATTGTGCTATGTTATATTCCTTTTTCTCTGAATAAGTACTTTTAAACAACGGATAGTTGAAGTAGTCGGAATAAACAAAATCATCAGGCGTTTCATCAAAATTAAACGCTATGGCATTCGGACCTACCAAATAATTAGTTCTGGTTTCTTTGCCACATAGTGTGGAGTTTGCCAATTGGCCGTTGGGTGAAACACGTGGCAATATATAAAAATCTTTTGCCATGTTGGTAAGCATCATTTTGGTAAGTTCCACTTGAATGATAGGCGTTCTTTCACCATCAATTACATCATAAACAACATTGTATGTATTACCAATCCCTGAAGGATCATCAGCTTGTTGTGAGCCATCTTTGAAGTCAAAACGGCAAGCAACACGCTCTACAAGAACAGATCCAGAATTATCAATTTCATTAACTTCATCACCAGGATGATTAACGCCGGAAAGATCAAATGCAGTATCAGGAGTCTTATGCTTGTCCCAGTCATTGAGTGTAGGTGGGAGCCTACGAGTTGCTATTGCAGAATTGGACATTACAAACAGATCGGTTGACCAAATAGAATTCGTAACAGAACCTAATTGATTTACTGAATTGTCAGCTGTAGATTCAAGCAAGGTCTCTGTTTGATTATACCATTCTGTATCGCCGAGTGGAGCGGATTCGATATACTCAGAAAATTTAGTTGGAGGGTTACAGATAGCAAATACATTGACTCTCTGCTCATCCGCACTTAAGTCTCCATTAGTGCTTCCATTATTTTTATTATAATACTCTACGAGGTCAGATTTTTGAAACTGTACAGTAGTGTTGTAACTGTTGTCTGATGGATTAGGCACAATTGAAGATGTAGGTACTTCTCCTGCAAATATAAATGAGTTATCAGATGCTTTTGCAAGAACAATGAGAACAGAAGCCACATTATTCTCCGTGTTTGTACCTACTTCCACACCATCGGTTGAAGTACCATCATTGTTGGTTTGAGAACGAGTACCTCTGCCAGATGGCATCTCAATGTTAAGAGCCATATAGACTCCTGCGGCTTCCTCACCTGGAGACAGTGAGTTGCTCCCTTTCCGGGAGAAATCATCATTGGAACACGCTACCATAGCGAGTGCTCCCATGACGAGAAGCGATTTGTTTAAATAAGAAACTTTCATAAAACTTGATTTGATAGTTATTGTATTTGTATATTTTGTTTTTTAATGGTTTAAGATACTTGACGCGGACGGAGTACGCTTTCTACACTCATTGTCGGGTTAAATTGCTCTTGTTTTGGTGACATTCGGCTTTAGTAGATTACGATTTGGTTGGGGGCGTCTTTGCATTGCTGGACGGCCGGGATCATTTCGGCGGCTTTTTCGGAGCCGGCGTCACGGGCTTTCTTCAGCATTTCGAGCGATTCGTCGTAGTTTTTCTCCATTGCGTATAGGACTCCCCATGCGTAGTAGGATTCCGGGCCCGGCTTAACTTTTTCGAGATACATCCTTGCGGTCTGGAAATCGTCGACGCTCATGGCACATCCGGCCGCGTTCAGGTTGGCAACTTCACTCTCCGGGAACAGGACGGCAGCTGTCAGGAAGACCTGGTAGTAGTCTTGTGAGCCGGGTTCATATTTGTTGGAGAGTAGATACAGCTCGTTGAGCGACAGGAGTTTCGCATTTTCCTGAAAGACTTTGGCTATCTCCTCGACATCATAGAACTTCTTGATACGGTAGCGGATCATGTAGTCGGTGTGGCGGAGGAGCGGGTATACATTCTCCAGCAGATAGGGATAGTCGGTGGGGAACTTTGCCCTGAAGATGTCGTTGCGCTTTTCCTTGGGGATGGAGGGGTCGTCGATGAATGCTATCATCGCGTCCTTGTTGGCGAAGGATGAATTCACTATGTATTCCCTCAGACCTCCCCAGTCTTCAGGCACTGAGGATGTGCCGTAGATGGAATGGGGGAACGTGGATCTCTCCTCGACATAGTTCTTGACAACTTCCGTACGCCCTTTTGCAAGGCGGACGTTGTTGGAGTATGGACCTTCGGGAGAGGCGTAGCCGGTCAGGTGGATTGTGTCGACTGTCGCGTATTCATTGTCGCGGACTGCGTTGACGGTCTTCATGATCGTGTCGAGTTCTGCCTTGTTGGAGAGATACTTCCAGTCGATTGCAGTGTCGTTGACCTTGAAGATGATATTGGCGCGTCCTGCGAGGTCGAAGACCTTGTCGGCTGTGTCCTTTGGGGCTATGTAGGTGAAATTGTGGACGAAGTCGAGGATATTTGTGAACGGGTCAGGGGTGATCTCTACTATGTTGAAGAGACCTGACTTGGCAGTGTCGCAATTGCAGACGCTTGTGGTGTCGGCCTTGATGATGATTGAGGCTGCTCCGGCAAGGGGGTCATATCCGACGGTGCTTGAGTATTCGATTGGGTCACCCTGACCGGCGCGTGATAGAGTCAGCGGGGTCGCGTTCCCATCGCGGACAGACGTAAACCAAGCCTTGCGGCCCGCTATGCGGACAGGGGGAAGGTCGAAGGTGCTGTCGTTGAGGACATAACGGGGGGTGAGGGTGACGATGTCGTTGCTTTTCACCTTGTATGCCTTCGGGTTGACATTCATGTTGAATGTGATGAGGGAGTCGCCCTTGTTGACAGTGAGGTCTGTGATATGAAGAAGCTCGGTGTTGGTCTGCGCCGGGGCCATCATAGGCAGCATGAAGGCCGCGATGGCTAAGAATATTTTCTTGTTCATGTGCTTGTGATGTTTAGAATACGTATTCGAGGTTGAGAGCCACTTTGGTGGGACCGAAATAGTTGTGGTGTCCGGTTCCAAGCTTGGTGCCGCATACCGCACAAGGGTAGATGTCGTAGCGAGCGTGGATCCATCCGATGCCGATCTCTGCCTCGAGGTTCCAGTGGCGGTTGATGATCCAGTCGTAGCCGTAGCCTATGCCTGCTCCCGCGCCCCACCCCTGATAACGCTTGTCTTTCAGCCGGCTGAAGTCTGAGCCAAGGAACTTGACGTTTGCATCAATGTTGCCGAAGTTGAATTCACCGCCGATGGCATGCACACCGAGGAAGTGACCTTGAAAACAGTGGCAGAGCCAATAGCGGCCCTCGGGCTGCACGAGCCAGTGACGCCATTTGTGGCCGTCGACACTCCATAGGTTGAGCTGACCGGATGCATTCAGAGTCCATTTCGGGGCAAGTCTTATTTCAAGTCCGATGTTTGGGCTTAGTAGAGCGTCGCTGACTATATTGGTTTTAACTGCGGCTTGCTGAGCAAATACAGAAGAGACTGCCGCTAAAAGCAGCAGTAGAGCCAAAATCATTCGGAACTTGAGTTTGATAAGTTGTCGAATCATATAGGTTTGAATCACTTATATTGTTGAGGTAGGCGATGTTTGGGAGTCGTTATGTCGAGATCTCAGCTATCGTTGTTTACAAAATTAGCGCAAAGTTAAGAAATTTTTTGATTGCGTACAATTTTTTTATGATTTTTTAACATACTCACACAGAGGGCACAGAGATTTATTTATTCTTATGATCAGGAGCTTCCGGGGAGTCGGTGGTTTCGGGG
>CAMWLX010000084.1 GCA_947175225.1 uncultured Porphyromonadaceae bacterium | reverse complement strand
CCAACAACAACGTTGAAATCCGCGCTCCACGCTATATGATCGACAACGATAAAGTTGCGCTTGCCTCAATAACATTCAAGACTGCCAGCGGAAAAAGCTACTCCTATGACTCCAACAAAGCGTTGTCTTACCGAGTGCCAATTGTAAAGGTCAACCTCGATGCATATATTAAGGATACTGATACAAAATCAAATCCAACTTCAACTTCCGGCAATGTTACAATCCTTGCCAAGACTTCTGACGTAGACAAAGACATTCCTGAGACTGGAAAAAAGAACAACAACACATTTGCTTTCATTGTCGCAAACGAGAACTATAAGAATGTGGCGAATGTAGCTTCAGCTCTCCACGACGGGCAGACATTCAGCGAATATTGCGAAAAGACCCTCGGCATTCCAAAATCGCAGATCGTCTTCCTTACCGATGCGACATCGGGCGACTTCTGGAGTGAGTTCGAGAATCTGAAAGGACGTATCGCCAACCGCCCTGAAGACGTAGACGTAATTCTCTTCTATTCAGGACATGGACTTCCTGACAATGACACAAAAGAGGCTTACCTTATGCCGGTAGATGCGCAACCCCAACATAGCCGCACCATGATCAAGCTTCAGGAGGTGTATGATGGTCTTGGCAAACTTCCAAATGCATCAGTCTATGCCTTTATGGATGCCTGCTTCTCCGGCTCAGCGAGAGAATCGGGACAGAAAGACACTCCAATCGTGGCAGCCAAGGGCGTAGCATTAAGGCACAAAGATGTGGAGCCTGCCGGCAACGTGTTTGTACTCTCAGCAGCCTCAGCGCAGCAGACTGCTTTCCCTTACGAAGAGAAAGACCATGGTATGTTCACCTACTGGCTGCTAAAGAAACTGCAGGAATCAAAAGGCAACGCCACTTTGGAAGACATTGCATCATACGTCACTAACAAAGTAGCCGGGACTTCCTTGGAAATCAATCACAGGGAGCAGACCCCGACACATAAAGCTACAGGAAAACTATCCGGAACATGGCAATCAAAGAAACTAAGACCATAAACAAAAGAATACTCATGCTATTGGCTGCCATTATAATGACGGCAGCCAAAGCTGTGACAATCTATGCTGCCGACGACAAGGCTGTCTCAGGAACATATACCTACTATGGACACCCCGGCATGTCAATGATTGAAGCAAAAGAGAAAGCTCTTGAAGGAGCCCAAAATGAAGCTCTGAGGTCAGAGTTTGGCACACTGGTAAGCCAAGATATAATGCAAACCAATGAAATCATCAACGATCAGGAAAAAATGGCATTTCTCTCCAGCACACAGAGCACAGTGAGAGGAGAATGGATCGCCACTACAGGAACCCCTCAATATGAAGAACGCTTTGAAGACGGAGTTCCCGTGGTCACTTGCAAGGTGTCAGGCCGGGGCAGAAAGCTTTCCAATAAAGCACCTGAGATTTTAGCCAATGCGCTCTCAGCTCCCGACAAAAGATCTGTTTGCTCAGAATTCAAGGATACGCAGGATATATATGTATATATAAAAAGTCCGGAAAGCGATGTGTTTGCGATGATATGCTTGGAAGATGAGGATGGGACAGTCTTCAAAATGTTTCCTTTTGAATCGACTCCAGCACAGGCTACTCTGAAGAAAGGATATGACTATATACTTTTTGATAAAGACCGACCCAGCGGAGGATTAGGAGAAATGCCGGGTGATGGGCTTTACATCACCACTGATAAGCTTGCCCTCAACCGTCTCTACGTGATCTACTCCCCCAATTATTTCAGGAAAGGAGGATGGAAATATCTTGAGGAGGCAGGGCTTGAAACTATGACCACAAAAGACTTCAATAAGCTCATGATTGATCTTCGCCGAGCTGATGAAGAGATGGGAATGAAAGTCATAAATCTAAGTGTAAGACCGGATGGTGATAAGAATTTTGAGTATGAATAAACCTTTTTACACATCAATAGTCTAAGCATTCAGAAGACCTTCAAGAAATATGTAAAGAAACAAACAACAATCAATAACCCTTAAACCAAAAAGCAATGAAAAAAATCATCATGATTCTGATGGCGCTATGCCTCATCGCCCCGGCTGCTATCGCACAGCAAGCACTCACTCCTAAGCAGGAAAAGAATTGCAACAAGAATGCAAAAGACCGTGAAAAACAGTTCAAGAAGGATGGCTATGAAATGATGGGCAGCCTACCACTTAAGGACGCTCTCTACAAACACTACGCTAAGATGGAACTTGGAGCTACAGAGCAAATAGGCACCGGACACTCCAAATCAATGAACAATGGACGCCAAATGTGTCTTACATATGCTATGTCGGAATATGCATCCAAGGCTTCTTCTCAAATTAAGGGACGCACAGTCACTGATGCCTACGGCAATGAAATCGACACAGAGAACGATCCGGAATTCGCCCGCTTCTATGCTGCATACGAACGTCTGACCCAGAAAGAAATCAAAGGTGAACTTCAGGAATCTTTCACTATTGTGAAAAAGAATCCCGATGGATCTTCTGACTTCCGCATGTATTTCCTTGTAGACGAAGACAAGGCAAGAGCTCGCCGCCAGAAAGCTTTGCAGGCAGCCGCAGAGGAGACAAATTTAGCTCAGATCTATTCAAAACAAGTATCTGAATACGTCAACGAACCAATTAAATGATAACATATGCGCAAAAGCGTAACACTACTCACAATACTTCTATCGATAGGCGGGGCTATGGGATTCTCACAGTCTCGCCTTCCCCAACATAATGGGAAGAACCCTCCCGCCGGCTTCAAGCACTTCCGAGACAGTATCAAGACTGAATTCCAGAATTTCAAATCTCGCATCCTTGACCATTATGATGAGTTTCTTGATGGAAAATGGAATGAGTTTGAGTCAATCATGGAAGATGAGAGTCCATATACCCAGCCAAAACCATCTGTACCTCCGGTCTGTGAGGAAGTGATGGATACACTCGTCACCAATATGATCATGACACGGCTCCCGGATGCCACAGTCAATGCCAATGCTCTGAATGGAGTTTTGTCGGCGATTCCAGGCCGCAATCTCTCACTTGGACTCGACATGGATACCGATTATGAGCCGATGAAGATTGACATACCGGGAAATTTCGGTCCTTCAAAAGCCCCCAAAACGCAAGTGTCGGGGCTTGGGAAAATGTTGTTTACAGCATCTGAGTCAGACGGAAAGACCAACTATGAGCTCTCAGTGATGCGCATACCGGATCCGAATTTTGCTTTCGGTTCATTTCCCGGTCAGATTAAAGCTCCGAGCCCAGGGGAATCAGGAATCACCAACTCAGGCGATGCCAATAAGAATATGACAAAGGAGGAACTTAACAGGGCTGTGACAGGAAGCGGATATGCTTCTGCTGCTACATTCTCCAATCCACAGGGCAACGACAAGTTTAAGTTTGATTTCTATGGAATGGAAGCATTCCTTCCTCAGATAGACTTCCATATAGCAGAAACCATCACATCGACGAATGAAACCGGAGCCAATTGGAAAAAAATGGCAGAGCAAGAGGGTGGAGTCGAGACAGCACGTCAGCTCTTCGGACTTGCACAGCAACTTGGACTAAATGGCTACTTGACTTTCAGATTGACTGAATCTTACGTCAATCAGAAGTTTAAAGACAGCAACGACAAATCCCGAATGGCTGCCGTACACTTTCTGATGTCAAATATGGGATATGACGTAAGATTGACAAAATTTGGCGACATTTTCTCTGTCCTGCTCCCATTCGACCAGAAGGTGGTCTATGGTCTCTTCCCACACACAATAGATGGAAGAAAATACTACATGATGTATCCTGAAGGAATCGACAAGACGAAATTACCCAAAGCTGGAACTTTTTCTACCTGCCAATTGCCCAATGATGCACTTGGTAAGTCGTCAGATCTCCGACTTACCGGACTCAGCATACCATTCAAACCTAAAGAATTTGAAATTTCACGTAATGGAATTTCAATAAAAGGAGTGGTGAATGAGAATCTCAAGCAACTTCTTCATAAGTATCCTCAAATGTCTGCCGGAGACTTTGCTTCATCATGGATTGATCAAAGTCTGAGAGAAGAGATAGTAGACCAAGTGAAAGCTCAAGTGCAAGATATGTCGGAAAAGCAGGCAATAAACACCCTTATGTCGCTTTGCCATTATGGATTCAACTACGCAACCGACCAGGATTATCACGGTTTTGAGAAGCCATATTTCTTTGAGGAGAATTTCCTTTATGACTACAATGACTGTGAAGACAGGGCGATATTCTTCTCCTATATCGTCTGGAATGCACTTGGACTCCCCTGCCAGCTCATACAATATCCGGGACATGAGAGCGTCACTATAGCCGCGAAAGCGGATATAAACGGGTGCTATTATGACAACGAAGGAATTAAATATTATAGTTCTGACCCGACCTATATAGGAAGTGGAATCGGCCAAGTGATGCCAACTTTCCAGTCGGCATCTCCGAAGATCGATAAGCACTATAAATAATCAGTAAATCACCAACAAAAAATATCACATGCGAAAAAGCTTCATAATTGTAGGTGGCTCTTTGATGTTCGGAGTGATGTCTGGCGTTTCACAGATACATTCGGAACCTTCAAACTCGCCATCATCGGAATTCGAACAATTCCGTCAGCAGATATTCAGCGACTATGATAGCTTCAAGTCGAGAATACTTGAGCACTATGCCGATTTTCTAAATGGAGAGTGGCATGAGTTTGAACCGCTTTGGGAGGAAGAAAGTCCTTACACACAACCCAAGCCAAAGGCATTGCCTCCTCAACCGGTAGCAACCGAACCTGCTCCCCAACCAGAAGTAGCCAAACTTCCTACTCCTCGTTTCGGATTATCTTCATCCGGAGGTGTGCTTGCAGCCAAACCCGGCAAGGAATTGGCAAAAGGGTCTATCACAGACTATGACTATCCTTCAATGAAAATTGATTTACCCGGAAAAGGGAGCAGCTCCATGCCGCAAATCATGGCTCAAAGTCCCAGTGCATCATCCTTCAAGATGTCGGATGCTGCCTCGAGAAGCAACTATGAAAAGGCTGTGCTCAGACTTCCGGATCCGGAATTCACATTTGGATCTTTTCCCGGACAGACGGCTGCTCCCAATCCGGGAGAGTCGGGTATAGTCAACATCGACATGGCCGACCGAAGGATGAGCCCGGAAGATCTTCAGCGTGTCATCGATGAAAGCGGCTATGCTACTGAAGAGACTTTCAAGATACCGAAGAATCAGAATAATTTTTTGTTTGATTTCTACGGTATGGAGGCTTTCGTACCGGAAATAAAGTTTGAGATTGCGTCCGCAATCAACGGGCATGATGAGATGGGTGCGCATTGGCAGAAAATGGCAGCCCAGGAAGGGGGCGTAGAGACTTCGCGTCAGCTCTTCGGACTTGCCCAGCAACTTGGTCTCAATGGATACCTGACCTACAGACTCGCAGAGGCATTCGTAAATCAGAAATTTAAGAACTCAAATCCTGCTGCCCGAATGTCGGCAATTCATTTCCTTATCACTAATATGGGATATGATGCACGCTTGACTAAGGTCAACGACACCTTTATGGTAATGATGCCGTTCGACCAGAAGACAGTATATGGAACTATGTCGCAGACTGTAGACGGACGTAAGTACACTATCCTCTATCCCGACGGCTTCAAAGCACCCAAAGCCGGAGAATCAGTGCGTCTGTTGACATGTAAGATTTCCGAAAATACACTTGGAAAGACGTCTGATCTGCGCCTGACAGGACTCAGCCTGCCAATGAAGGCCAAACCATTCAATCTTACGAATGGCAAACTGACACTGAAGGGAGAAGTGAATGAAAATATTAAAAATATTCTCCATCATTATCCCCAAATGCCAACGGGCGACTTTGCATCGTCTTGGGTAGACAGCCGTCTGCGTGAGGATATTGTAGATCAGGTGAAGACTCAGCTTGCCGGCAAGACTGAAAGGGAGGCTGTCAATGCACTGATGGCTCTTTGCCACAATGGCTTCAACTATTCTACAGATCAGGATTTCCACGGATTTGAAAAGCCTTATTTCCTTGAGGAGAATTTCATCTATGACAAAAATGATTGTGAAGACAGAGCTATCTTCTTCTCCTATCTGCTTTGGAATGCCCTTGGGTTGCCATGTCAGCTTGTGCAGTATCCCGGCCACGAAAGCGCCACTGTAGCAGTGGATGAGGATATCGCCGGATACTACTACAATACTGATGGGACCAAGTACTACAGTGCAGATCCGACCTATATCGGAAGCACTGTCGGAATGGTGATGAACGCTTTCAAAAACACATCGCCCACTGTAGATAAGCAGTATAAGTAATTGCGTTTCTACTTTAGCCGACAATTAATCGCAAGGCTCTGAAAGGGGATCCCTTACGGGATAACTTTTCGGAGCTTTCTTTTTTTGCGAGTTCTTTTTTCTCTTTAATTTTTTTGATGGTTTTGCATCTTCAAAAGCTTCAGCTTTCTCTGAGTTGCCGGCTCTCACTGAATTTTCAGTATGCCCTGAGCCACGTGAGTTATTTGAGATTTCCGTGATTTCAGAATTGTAAGTGCAACTGCGGAAAATAAAACCTGAAGAAATGCATAAGAGGGCTGCGGCAGCTACTGCCAGCAGCCCTCTACGTTCTTTTGATGTGAGAGGATGTTTCATTGCGATGGTCATTAGGACACACGTTGCAGTGCGTCCTTACGAGGAGGATTAAGCTTCGCTTCTGTTGGCACGCTTACGCTCGTTCTCGTCAAGAATGATCTTGCGAAGGCGAAGATGATTGGGAGTGACCTCTACATATTCATCTTCTTTAATATATTCAAGAGCTTCTTCAAGCGAGAACACTACGGGAGGCACAATCTTAGCCTTGTCGTCGGCTCCGGAAGCACGCATGTTGGTAAGTTTCTTTGATTTAGTGACGTTGACCACTATATCCTTGTCTTTAGCGTTCTCCCCTACTACCTGACCGGCATATACCTCATCTTGCGGGAAGATAAAGAAACGCCCGCGGTCCTGAAGTTTGTCGATCGCATAAGCATACGCAGTGCCGGCTTCCATTGCAATGAGCGAGCCATTTGTGCGACGTTCTATTTCACCCTTCCATGGCTGATATTCAAGGAAACGGTGAGCCATGATGGCTTCTCCTGCAGTAGCTGTCAGCACATTATTACGCAGACCAATAATGCCACGCGATGGAATATTGAATTCGATGTTGATACGGTCGTTTTGGGTGTCCATGCTTACGATCTCACCCTTACGTCGAGTCACCATATCAATCACTTTAGAGCTATATTCTTCAGGGACATTGATGGTGAGAGCCTCAATTGGCTCACACTTGACGCCGTCGATTTCCTTTACGATCACCTGCGGCTGACCTACCTGAAGTTCATATCCCTCACGACGCATGGTCTCAATGAGGATTGACAAATGAAGCACACCACGGCCATATACAGTCCATTTGTCTTCCGTGTCCCCTTTGCTGACACGGAGAGCAAGATTGCGGTCGAGCTCTTTCATAAGCCTGTCGTGGATATGGCGGGAAGTCACATATTTGCCATCTTTTCCGAAGAATGGAGAGTTGTTGATAGTGAAAGTCATCGACATTGTAGGCTCATCGATGGCAATACGCGGAAGCGGCTCCGGATTTTCGAGCGAAGACACAGTATCTCCAATTTCAAAATCTTCCAGACCGACAATCGCACAAATATCTCCGGAACTAACTTCAGAAACTTTCTTGCGCCCCATCCCTTCAAATGTATGGAGCTCTTTGATGCGCTGCTTCTTCACGCTGCCATCTTTCTTGCAAAGCGCGATGTCCATCCCTTCGCGTAGTGTGCCACGATGCACTCTACCTACTGCGATTCGACCAACATAGCTTGAAAAGTCAAGGCTTGTGATAAGCATCTGCGGATCCCCTTCTAATTGAGTAGGAGCCGGAATATATTCAATGATGGCATCAAGGACAGCTGTGATATCGTCGGTGCGAACTTTCCAATCCTTGCTCATCCAGTTTTCCTTTGCGCTGCCATAGACAGTAGGAAAATCGAGCTGGTCTTCTGTAGCATTGAGATTAAACATCAGGTCGAACACCATCTCATTGACTTCATCGGGGCGGCAATTGGGTTTGTCAACTTTATTGATGACGACAACCGGCTTCAAGCCCATCCGGATAGCTTTTTGAAGCACAAACCTTGTCTGCGGCATCGGGCCTTCAAAAGCGTCGACAAGGAGCAAGCATCCGTCTGCCATATTGAGCACACGCTCCACCTCACCACCGAAATCAGCGTGACCCGGAGTGTCGATAATATTTATTTTAGTGCCTTTATAGTTGATACTTACATTTTTTGAGAGGATTGTGATACCTCTTTCACGCTCAAGGTCGTTGTTGTCGAGAATGAGTTCACCAGCGTTCTGGTTTTCGCGGAAGAGATTTCCAGCGAGGAGCATCTTGTCGACAAGGGTAGTCTTACCGTGGTCGACGTGAGCGATAATAGCTATATTGCGGATATCTTGCATAGTTTGTACTGATTCCCGGGGAATAAGCCGGGTTGTTTCAAACTGCAAAATTAATACTTTTTAAGGAAAAAATCAAATGTTTTCTCTTAAAGTTTGAAAATCATCCGAATCAAAGACTTGGGTCTGACCTATTCATCAGAAGCAATATGGTCGTGGAGACGGCGGTAGAAGGGATGGCGGGTCAGAGTGGCCACATCGCCTATGATGATGAGCTTCATGCGGGCGCGGGTCATGGCCACGTTCATGCGACGGAGATCGCGAAGGAAGCCAATGTTTCCTTCCTCGTTGCTTCTGACGAGCGATATGATGATCACGTCGCGCTCCTGACCTTGAAAACCGTCTACTGTATTTACAGAAATCAGATGGCGGAATGGCTTGAAGAAAGGAGTTCGCTTGATGAGACCACGGAGATATTGCACCTGCGCACGATATGGAGATATCAGACCTACATCTATGCGCTCGTCGAGGAAACGTTGCTTCCCTATTTTTTCAATGTACGCACGGAGAGTGCGTACTGAAAATTCTGCTTCGTCGCGGTTGATACGGCCATGTGAGTTGCCATATTCGGATTCCTGAAAACGTTGTTCGGCAGGGAGGTCACACGAGCCTTGCCCCCCTACAAGATTCTGTGTAGAGCTGTCAGCCGAAAGGTCGTCCGGGAGGAATGCAGTGGCGGTATCTATCCATTCGATGGGGGTATCATAGTCAAGAATGCCACGGTAGCGTACTTCCGGGGCTGCCGTCATCACTCCTCCATAGAACCAATCACTTGAAAATCGCATTATCTCTTGATTCATGCGATATTGCATTGTAAGGAGGGAGACAGACTCAGGATGATTGTCTACCAATCGCTCCATAAGAGACTTTCCGAGCCCTTGCTTCATTGCCTCGTAGGATTTTACAGTCGGAGGAAGTTGGCAATGATCGCCGGCAAGCACTACCCTGCCGGCTCTGCGTATTGGAATCCAAGAGGCAGCTTCAAGAGCTTGTGCAGCTTCATCAATGAAGAGCGTTGAGAATTTCATCCCGTCAAGCAGTCGGGATGAACTACCCACGAGAGTGGATGCTATCACGTGCGCTGAATTGAAGAGATCCTGATTTATTCGGATTTCAAGTTCTGTGGCACGGCTGCGCAAGCGATCCATCTTCTGATGCCACTGGTCGGAACCATGGCGCTTTGCAGAACGAAGTTCGCGGATCGCTTTACGTATACTCCATAGGTCGGGATAATCAGGGTGTGACTCGAAGCGTCGTTCATACGTAAACGAAAGCATCTTGTCGTTTACACGCGAAGGATTGCCGAGACGGAGCACATGCACTCCCCTATCAACGAGTTTTTCACAAATCCAATCCACTGCCATGTTGCTTTGGGCGCACACAAGGACCTGTGGCTCTCGACGCAAGGTTTCTGCTATTGCCTCTACCAAAGTAGTTGTCTTTCCAGTGCCGGGAGGGCCATGGACTATCGCCACATCTTTGGCTCTAAGCACCTTGTTGACGGCTGACTCTTGGGTCTGATTAAGATATTGAAATCCTAAAGGCGCGAAAGAGAATTCACCGACGCGACGGCGTGAGTAAAAGAGGTCGCGAAGCTCTGCAAGCCTTCCTTTTGCCTTAATAACACGATCAAGGGCATCAAACATCGTGCGATAAGATGTTTCATCAAACGAGAGCATGATTCCGGCAGTCTTTACTGAAGAAAGTTTTGATATATCTGCGCTTTCCGGAATAGCTACCACCATACGGTCGCCATCGACAAAGCTGACTGTGCCTGAAAATGGAAACGATGGTCTGTCTGCAGGGTTCTCTCCTAAAGTGAAGAAAGCCACAGGCCGCCCATATTCAAAATTATGGTCTTCGTCGGAAGAAGATTCAGGGCGTGAGATCTCAATCACTCTTTGGTTGATTGAATTATAAAACGAACGGTCTACAGAGATGTTAAGCCACGCATTCCCTTTCGCAGCAAGATGCGAGAGACCTATGCGTGCAGTGACCTCGGAGAAAGCTTTCTTCTCCTCATCATATTCTATTTGAAGCAGACGGCGTTGCTCCCGGAG
>CAMWLX010000083.1 GCA_947175225.1 uncultured Porphyromonadaceae bacterium | reverse complement strand
TTCCCGGCATAGGGAAAATCAAGTTCGAGGGCACTTCAAGCTACAATCCCCTCGCCTATCGTTACTACGACGCTGAAAAGCTCATCCTCGGCAAACCAATGAAAGAATGGCTCAAGTTCGCTATGGCTTGGTGGCATACTCTTTGCGCTGAAGGTGGCGACCAATTCGGTGGCGGAACAAAGAAATTCCCTTGGAACGTAGGCGAAACCGCTGTAGAACGCGCTAAGAACAAAGTTGACGCAGGTTTTGAAATCATGGAGAAACTTGGCGTTGAATATTTCTGCTTCCACGATGTTGACCTCGTTGACGAAGGCAACTCCGTTGAAGAATATGAAGCAAACCTCAAGGAAGTTGTTGCTTACATCAAGGAGAAGATGCAGGGCACAAACATCAAGAACCTCTGGGGAACTGCAAACGTATTCGGCAATGGCCGTTATATGAATGGCGCTGCTACAAATCCTGACTTCGACGTTGTAGCCCGTGCAGCTGTTCAGATCAAGAATGCAATCGACGCTACTATTGAGCTCGGTGGTCAGAACTACGTATTCTGGGGTGGTCGCGAAGGCTACATGAGCCTACTCAACACAGATCAGAAGCGTGAGAAAGAGCACCTTGCTACTATGCTCACTATGGCTCGCGACTATGCTCGCAGCAAAGGTTTCACAGGTACATTCCTCATCGAGCCTAAGCCCATGGAGCCCAGCAAGCATCAGTATGACGTTGACACTGAGACTGTAATCGGCTTCCTCAAAGCTCATGGTCTTGAAAAAGACTTCAAGGTTAACATCGAAGTTAACCACGCTACTCTCGCCGGCCACACTTTCGAGCATGAACTCGCTGTAGCTGTCGACAACGGTATGCTCGGCTCTATCGACGCTAACCGTGGAGACTACCAGAATGGCTGGGATACCGACCAGTTCCCCATCGACAACTATGAGCTTACTCAGGCTATGATGCAGATCATCCGCAATGGTGGTCTTGGCAATGGCGGTACAAACTTCGACGCTAAGACTCGTCGTAACTCTACCGACCTTGAGGATATCTTCATCGCTCACATCGCAGGTATGGACGCTATGGCTCGTGCTCTCGAATGTGCTGCCAACGTGCTTGAGAAGTCTCCTTACAAGAAGATGCTTGCTGACCGCTACGCTTCATTCGACAGCGGCAAGGGCAAAGAATTCGAAGAAGGGAAACTCACTCTCGAACAGCTTGCTGAAATCGGTCGCGAAGTCAACGAGCCTGCTCAGACTTCAGGCAAGCAAGAGCTCTACGAAGCTATCATCAATATGTACGCTTGATATAATTGAGAATTGAGAATTAATTCATTTAAGAATTTTTCTATCTTTAATACAATTCAAATCAATAAAAGTATATTGCTTGGGAAGGCAGAAATCCTGCCTTCCCATTTTTCAAATATAAAAGAACAATAATTCCTCCTCTTTCTTTGCACTGAGCCAAAATTAGTAATAAAGTATGCTCCGCATGCGCCCATGCGCGTCTACACTATCCATGATCATGTCTATATTAAGATTTATTCTCTTATTTACATTCGCTCTTTCTTCTTTCTTTTGCGTTTCTGCTCATCGCGGCGACTCCAATCTTTGGCTTCCAAAAGCCGATTCAGGAATATATGTAGAATATAAAGGAAAGAACCAGAATGCAATTAAAGCATCTGAAATTCTTGCCAAGCATTCACCTGATGATTATTTCAAGACAATAAAATTGGAAGAAAAGAAGGTAAAAGGTATTCCAAATGATGGGTATACCATAAAAGTTGACAGCATTGAAAGAACTGTTACTGTGATTTCTCCCTCCGGAGAAGGTCTTCTTTATGGTTCTCTATCACTATATCGCCCCAATAATTGCAAAAACCATACCGATTACCCTCGCAACCAAATCCGAATCTTAAACCACTGGGACAATCTTGACGGCACTATCGAAAGAGGATATGCCGGCAAAAGCATTTGGAATTGGGATTCCCCAATGACTGAAGATCAGATAGCTCTATATGAGGAATATGCCCTTGCTAATGCTATGGCTGGCATTAACGGCACAGTCCTCAACAATGTCAATGCCTCTCCAAATATGCTTACAAAAGATATTCTCGAAAGGGTAGCTGAGATCGCTAATATTCTGCGTCCATACGGCATAAAAGTCTATCTGTCGGTCAATTTTGCTTCTCCAAGCGTGATTGGAGGCCTTGACACTGCTGATCCCCTTAATAAGGATGTTGCAAATTGGTGGAAAGATAAAGCCAAGGAAATTTATTCCTTGATTCCAGACTTTGGTGGCTTCCTTGTCAAAGCCAATAGTGAAGGGCAACCGGGTCCATGCGATTTCGGACGCTCTCATGCAGACGGCGCAAATATGCTTGCAAAAGCTCTGAAACCTTATGATGGGATAGTGATGTGGCGTGCTTTCGTCTACTCCCCTTCTGACCCTGACAGAGCAAAACAAGCTTATGCCGAGTTTAATCCTCTTGATGGAAAATTTGACAGCAATGTTCTCGTTCAAGTTAAAAACGGTCCTGTTGATTTCCAACCACGCGAGCCATACAGCCCTCTTTTTGCAGGCATGACCAAAACACCATTGATCGCAGAACTCCAGATCACACAGGAATATCTCGGCCATGCAAACCATCTTGCTTATCTTGCTCCAATGTGGGAAGAATTTTTTGAGGAAGCACCTCAGACAAATGTCAAGGGAATTGCAGGAGTGGCAAATATCGGAGATGACCAAAATTTCACCGGTCATCCTCTCGCCCAGGCAAATTGGTATGCCTTCGGGCGTCTCGCGTGGAATCCTGATCTAAAATCTGAAGAAATCATTAAGGAGTGGGCCGACATCACTCCATGGATAAACCTCGATGAAAAACAAATGCCGGAATTCACTAAAATGATGTGTGAAAGCAGAGAGCATGTTGTCGATTATATGATGCCGATTGGCCTTCATCATCAATTCGCATGGGGACACCATTACGGTCCACAACCCTGGTGTCAGATTCCGGGCGCAAGAGCAGATTGGTTGCCAAGCTATTATCATAAAGCCGACAGCAAAGGAATAGGCTTCGACCGTACTGAAGCTACTGGAAGCGGAGCCACTGCCCAATATCCCTCTCCCTTTAAGGAAGCTCTCGAAAATCCTGCCACTTGCCCGGAAAAATACCTGCTTTGGTTTCATCATCTCGATTGGGACTATCGTCTTCCTTCAGGAGAGACGGTATGGGAAGCACTCAACCGCCATTACGATGCCGGAGTAGACGGAGTGGAAGAAATGCGTGAGACATGGCAAAATCTTGAAGGATGCACAGACCCAGATATCTACACAGATATTGCAAACCGTCTTTTGACTCAACACAAGGATGCCATCTGGTGGCGCGACGGGTGTCTTGAATATTTCGGCAGCAAAGCCAACTTAAAGCCCAATAAGCTCTCCATGCACACCCTCGAAGAAATGATACCGGTAGACCTCGGCATCGATAACTACACCAACCCCTCCAAAGACCTCCTCGACTCAAAACGATAATTTACCAATAACTTGTAGGGACGCACCGCTCGTGCGTCCTTATATTATAGCCTAATTATAATGAAAAAAATCTTTACTATAGTATTGACCCTTTTGACGGTCTTTACGCATTCTATAACAGCCAAGTCTCCACGCACTCCCGACTATCTTATCCTTGGTGGAGAACTCGGCAATTCTTCTGCCTCCTCCAAAGAAGACATAAAAACTATCTTCCCAAAACTGAAAGATATGGGACTCAACACCGTACTAATGCCAGTCTATTGGGAACTTATAGAGCCGTCGGAAGGAAAGTTCGATTTTTCTCTTTTGGACGAAGCCATTAAGACAGCAAAAGAAAATGATCTCAAGATTGTTACCCTCTGGTTTGGAGCTTGGAAAAATTCAATGAGTTGCTACGCCCCCTCTTGGGTTAAAATAGACACAAAAAGATTTCCAAGAGCTATTACAGAGCAAGGAAAACCTCTTGAAATTCTGAGTGCTTTCAGCAATGAAGTACTCAAAGCCGATCTTAAAGCATTCAATGCGCTCCTTGATTATCTGAAGACTCATGACAAAGACAATACTATAGCCATGATTCAAATTGAAAATGAAATAGGTATGCTTGAATCACCCCGCGACCACTCTAATCTCGCCAATGAAGCGTATGATAAAGGTGTGCCTGAGGCTTTAGCAAAGAAACTGAAGGTCAAACCCGGCAATCCTTGGACTACCCTCGCTGAAGACAAAGACTATGCAGATGAAATGTTCATGGCATGGTATTATGCCCAATATGTGGAAAATCTTGCAAAGTCAGCCCGTGAAAAACTTCCTGACACTCCTATCTACGTCAATGCAGCTCTTGATAGCCGCGCCAGGAGACCCGGTCAATATCCCTCTGCCGGGCCTATAGCACGCTTGGCAAACGTCTGGAAGACAGGTGCCCCTTCAATAGATTTCATATCTCCCGATCTTTACGACCCGCCATTCGCTCCATGGTTTCTTCAATATGATTTCCCTGACAATCCGCTGTTCATTCCTGAGATCAGACGCTCTGCAGATAGTGGCGTGCATGCTTTCTACGCCATCGGCCAACATAATGCAATAGGTTTCAGCCCATTCTCAATAGAAAATGCCTCCTCCCAAGAAGCAGCAAGACTTAGTCAAGCCTACTCACTTCTTCGTAAGCTCGAGCCATATTGCTCCGAGAAATATGAAAGCTATGGGCTGCTCTTTGACAAAGAAAATGCAAAAGACTCAAAAGTAGTAGAAAAAGATGGGATTAAGACAATTTCAAATCATTTCTTCACACTTCCTTGGGATAGCAGGGCTACAGATGGCAGTATCTGGCCAGATGGCGGAGGGATGATAATCCGACTCGACAAAGATGAATATTTGATCGCAGGATCCGGCATAGTCGTAAAATGGGAATCCACAGATGAAGCTTCTACATCTGAAAAGAAACTTGGAGAAGACGGTTTCATGCTAACAGGAGAAAACACTAAAGAATCAACATGGAAAGGGAAGCAACGCATAGGAATCCTAAGCTGCGATGAAGTCGATATAAATCCAGACGGTTCTTTCTCCGTAATTCGTAGGCTAAACGGCGACGAGACCCATCAAGGTCGTCACGTCCGCATAGGAGTCGACAACTTCAAAGCCCTCCACGTCAAACTCTATCGCTACTAACTAATCAAAAAATCCATCTTCCGACCAAATCAAAAAAATCTCCGTACTAACACAAAAGGAAATTCTTTTGCTCCCAAGCCTCAGTCACTAATCAAAAAGGGACGCTAAAATGCGTCCCTTTTTAATTTACTTCTTTACTACTTTGCCATCAACGATATAAATTCCGGCTGGCAAATCAGAAAATTTGATATTATCAGGCATCTTAAGACCATTTATAGTATAGATACCCTTTACATTCTGGCGTTCCGTTGTGATCTCATCAACGCCTGTATATTCAACTCCACCAAGGCCTCTCACTACTCCTGCATAAACATGCTTGCGATACATTGTTCCGTTAGTCCAGATTCCTACCGGAGTATTTGCGCGCCATCCGCTATATTCAGGAGAATCTGTCGGACACCAGAAACAGAATGCCCATTGCTGCTCTGCAGGAATCAGACGCAGATATTCACTGATGATCCATTCTGTAAAATCAGCCATATTCTGATGCTGCTTTTCAGTCATGTTTCGGGTTGCGACATCCTGGCCACTCGCATTTACATATCCCATATCGAACTCACTCACACGAACAAGTTTCCCGGAAGCAGCCATCAACTTAAACATATTTGTGATATGTTTCTTCTTGCTTGCCAAAGTCCCTGCATTTTCATAGTATGAAATATGCATCTGAGTCCCGATGCCATCTATGTAAGTCTCGCCATCTGCCTCCCATTTCTTAATCCAATTGATAAGAGATTTCAATTTCTTATTATCGTCCCAATCACTTTCAAGGTTATAGTCGTTGATAAAAAGCTTGATATTTTCAGGTCCGTATTGGCGAGCATATTTGACGGCACTACGCACATATTCAAGGTCGCCCATATGGTCTTGCCAATAAAATGAATCTCCACCTACATCCCAAGTGGCATCACCGTTATATCCGTCGGAATGTTGGAGAGTATAGTTGCCACTTCCATCATTTCCGCCCCCAGAGATAGCTTCGTTGACCACATCCCATGCCTTTACCTTACCGCCACAAGCATTCATCATTCCCTTAATCCATTTCTCCATCGCTCTGCTGAGCACTTCCAGTTTCTCAGCTCTTGTCAGCGGAGTCTTTTGAGGCAGCTTGAGATAAAATCCATTCTTCACTATTTCTGCCGGAATCACTCCTCCCCTGTCTTTCTTCATCTTGAAAGAAGAAACATCATCACCCTCAATGTCACCATTGACCAATTTCTCAACTCCCCCTATCTTGAGACTGATATTGTCGAAATAATAAGTGTTGGCATCCGAAAGTTCATTAAGATTGAAAGCGATAGACTTTCCACCTTTTACAAACTTACCCGACACTTTGATGGTTTTCCATTCAGTAGTGAAGTTGATATCGCCAAAAGCATTGTAATCTACATAATTTCCGGGATCGTTGTGAATTTGAGTAGATACTTTTGCCTGTTTGTCAGCACGCACATCTGCTGTGAATTCAAAGCTCTGCCCCGAATTGAAAGATGATGAAGTGACAAGCCAGAATTGATTGTCCCATACATCCGACTTCTTTGCCGTAGCTTCAACTTTTAGACAACGCCGGTCTTCAGCTACTTTCATGGCTCCTACCGTCTCCTCTACCGATATCTTCCGAATAAAGATATCTCCGACGAAATCTCCACATTGAAGAAGAAGGAAAGGATTGTTGATAGGACTCTTATATGTCACAGACACTTCCTTCCAATCGGTAGTGAAAGAGAAGTCAGTATTGCTTCCTGTGCCCCAATCGCCAAGCTTTGAGTGCATTGTTCCAGCACTTGAACCCTTTATCTCATACTTTAGATTATAAGTCTTTCCAGCTTCCGTTGGAATATTATCATAGCCTACGAATTGCACTTCCCAAGAATTATTCTTCTTAGTAGTGTGAATATTGAGTCCATTAGAAGAAGAGAAGTTAAGAGAAAATCCATACTGATTTTTATCTGCTGTCCATCCCACATTCTGCTGAGTGCGGAAATCCTTTCCACCAATCTCTGCATAAACCATCGTATCAGGATTTTCAAATGGCACAGCCGGCTTATCTTTAATCAATCCTCTCAGCCAACCATTGGGCTGCTGTGAATGCCAAGCAAGGGTATGGCCATATAAATTAATTCCTGCTTTGTCAGTAGCTTCAACAAATCTTTTCACTTTGGTGAAATCCATATTGCCGCTATTGTTGACGCAGCTCGACATCTTCATGGCATTTCCAGCGACAGTCTCCGTGAAATTGTCGTTGATCATTCCTGACACTGTGGAGTTATTCAGATAATCATCCACTATTATAGCTCCTCCAAGTCGGAAATTTGGATACTTGTCATAGTCGATGTAATTTTTGAGAGGGGCAAAATCCTTCAAGTAGTCATAGTTATGATCCTTTGGGTCACCCTGCTCATAATTCTTCAGCGTCTGCGCCGACACCATAAGAGCCGGAAAAATGGCTACAGCCATCAATACTGCTTTCTTCATGATTTAGATTTTTTGAAACATTAACTTTTGCTACTGCAAAATTATAAATTTTTTCGACAAATACCAAACCTTTCTCCTACAAAAGCAACCATAACCAAGTAAGATAATCAGTAATTTGGAGACAACGATGATCCGCGGCAGCAGGCGAAGCCGCCGCCATCGGCGAAAAAAGATCATGAGCCACAACCATAGTTTGATTTTAAATCCAAAACATGAGTTAGAAAAATTCAGACACTTTTTAACTAACCAAATCCCAGCCATATGCGTTATATTGTCAATAGATTATTACTTTTAAAATATTATGGAAAACAGCAGCAAGAATAAGAAAGTTGCCGATCAAGTGGCAGAAATGATTGCCGATGCAGGCGTAAAGCACTTATATGCAATCACAGGAGACAGTCTTAATGATTTGACAGATGCAATTGTAAGAGATGGGCGCGTCAAGTTCGTCCACATGCGCCATGAGGAATCCGGTGCCTTTGCCGCAAGTGCAGAAGCCCAACTGACAGGAAAACTCGCAGCATGTGCCGGCAGCAGCGGCCCCGGACACGTGCACCTTATAAATGGGCTTTACGACGCTCAAAGATCTAATGCTCCAGTCTTAGCAATAGCATCCACTTGTGCATCATCAGTATTCGGAACCGAATATTTTCAAGAGACCAACCCCACTCTCCTATTTTCAAACTGCAATGTCTATAATGAAATGGCAACTACTCCGACACAGGTGCCACACATGCTTCAAGCAGCCATGCAAGAGGCAATCGGCCGCGGAGGAGTCGGCATAATCGGACTCCCGGCCGATGTCATTGGTCTGCCGGCAGTAGACTCTTATGCCTCAACAAAAGCACTATATACACAGAGACTCCCGGAGCCGTCAGAGGAAGAGATTAATGCAGCCGCAGATCTCATCAATAATGCAAAGACTGTGGCAATATTCGCAGGCTCCGGAGCAAAGAATGCAGCAGTATTGATCAATGAACTTTCTGAAAAAGTCAACGCACCGGTTGGAACGACATATAAAAGCCAACTCGAACTGGCTGGCGCTTGCAAAAACTATGTAGGTCACATGGGGTATCTCGGCATGTGGTCGGCTGAAGACGCCATAGCATCTGCCGATGTCCTGATCTTGATAGGTATGAATTTTCCATACCCAGGCTTCTTCCCAACCGACAAAAAGATAATCCAAGTTGATGTAAGGGCAGAAAGATTAGGGAGAAAGTCTAAAGTAGATGTAGCCGTAAGGGCAGATGCCGGTCTATTCTTTTCGGCATTGCTGCCTAAGATAGAAACTAAGAGCGACAGCGCATTCCTTGATAAAGCCCTATCCGACTACGCAGACATCAAAGCAAAATACGAGGAACCGGTTAAAAATCCCGGCAAGCAAGGATCCGTCAGACCGGAATATATGCTCAGCCTTCTTGACAGATTAGCTGATGACAACGCAGTCTTCACTGTAGATACCGGAATGAACAACGTATGGACATCCCACTATCTTACACAAAAGAAAGACCGCCGCATGATCGGATCATTCTCACATGGCTCTATGGCAAATGCAATGCCAATGGCAATTGGAGCAAAGTTCGCATGTCCCGACCGGCAGGTAATAGCCATATGTGGCGATGGAGGCTTCACCATGCTCATGGGTGAACTGCTGACAATCATACAGTATCAGCTGCCTGTAAAACTTTTGGTAGCCGACAACCGCACATTAGCATTCGTCAAATGGGAAATGGAAATGGCAGGCTTGACTCCGAATGAGACAAATCTCACCAATCCGGACTTCGGAAAGATGGCGCAGACAATCGGTTTCCAAGCAGAGACAGTTGACGATCCCGCCAATCTTGAAGCAGCCATGCAGCGATGGCTAAGCGCCGAAGGACCAGCATTGCTATCAGTTGTGACAGATCCCGACGCCGCCTCCTTCAGCTTCTCTGAAAAATTAATGGACTCAGCCAAACCCGGCAATCCCCTAAGCAACTTCGGTCCCCTCGGCAGCTAATTAGATGCCTCCAGATCATCAATCATTGATTGTTGATAATTGAATAATGATATGGCTTTATGTGGATTACAACCACATCTGAGCCATATTATTTTCAATGTTTTCAAAACAAAATGTAGCGGGAATCTTCTGAATATTTGCAAGTTTCTCCATAAATATAGAATTATGGGGCGTTTCTGCTTTATTCTTGCCTGTTTGCTGACTTTTCTAAAAATCGGCTTCATTCCAGTAAGCGACTTCAATCATCCTAGCATTCTCTATCTTTCATAATAAATTTTTCATATTAGTTTATGTTATTTAAAATATTATTATTAACTTTGTCTAAATATTTATATAATTGACGTTCGTTACGTTCACCAACCTGACAAGAATTATTCAAGAAATTTATACATAATGTTAGAAGTACAAGAAATAAACGGTAAAATATTTGCTCCTCTCAAAAAAAAATGGCTTGATAGCAAGCCTGAAGAAATGGTGCGTCAGAAATATATCTGTCGTCTTGTAAATGACTATGGCTTTGAACTATCACAGATGGATCAAGAACGGCAAGTTACAAACTCACAACGTGGGACAGGAGCGGCGCGTGCAGATATTGTTATTTGGCGATCAGAAGAAGACAAGGTTAATGGAAAGTATGCTCTAATTGTTGTTGAGTGCAAAGCAGAAAATGTGACTATCCATGAGGATGACTATTATCAGGGATATAATTATGCTACATGGTGTGGTGCCGACTTCTTTGTCACAACTAATCTTAAAGAAACTCGTATTTTCAAAGTAATAAAGGGAGAAATTCCCAACAAATTGGATGAGATTGTAGACATCCCTTCAGCAGAAAAAGCAAAGAATCAAAAGGAAATAGATGCCATGTTGATGCAAACAAAGGCCTTTTCTCGTGAAGATTTCTCTAAACTTTTAAGGAAGTGTCATAATATAATTC
>CAMWLX010000082.1 GCA_947175225.1 uncultured Porphyromonadaceae bacterium | reverse complement strand
GGATCTCCAAATGCTTCGAAATAGAGACCACTCAAATGATGCTGGAATGTAAGATTTATACCGGAATAGAGATTGTCTGTTTTCGTCCCTTCTACTGTGGCTGTCACAAAATCGGAATGTTGGGTTATGTCTTTGTTTACTTTAAATCCCCTCATCCAATATTCAATAGTATTATTCGAGGGTGTGTATTCCAATTTGAAATGAGTGTCATCTGTTTCACTAAGTCCGGCACTTTTCTTCAGATCATTGACAGATGGAAAAAATGCAAAAAACCTCAATTTCCCATCTTTATTATCTTTATTTGAAGGCCATCTGCAAGACACTGAGCGATATGCTTCACCCATCCCCGGGGTCTGTGTGACTAACTGAGCTGGAAAATACTCAACCGGTATAGTATCACCTTTATCATTTACATTATCCAGATTTGCTGCGGCAACATTGAATCCGTTTTTTTTGATCCTATCCAAGTCGATATTGTCGTAAGATCGTGTTTCCACACCCGGCACTGATGTGAAGAAGAGTATCTCGGATTCATCATTTGTCAAGTCATGATCAGCCAAATCCTCCTGAGAGCAGGAGGAGAGCAGAAACACCGACAGAAAAATCAGTCCGGTATGTTTAATCCTCTTATCGTTCATTGATGCTATGTGTTTTTTAAGATCCCGGAACTCCTATTACGGAGGTTGTCGTATTGTTAAGACCCTGCCAGCCATAGACATTCACTGATACTCCGACCATATCGCTGATGATCGGATCCCCAGCCTTGGGAGATACGTTGCCAGTGACATCCGGACCATGTACACCTACGCCTGAAGTATAGTCGAGAGTGTAGCAGTATGAGTGGCCGGGCTGCCAATCGGCAGAGATGGGTAGAGCGGCCCAGCCGAATTCCCTTATTTCCTCTCCGGATGCAAGCGTGTATGGCTGTTTGAGTTCTTTATCAGAGCAGTAACTGTTGCCGTTCTTATAGACTCGTTTGCTTACAGTTCCGTTCGTCTTGTTGATGGCCATGTAGACCCTCTCGATATTCATCGCGTTCAGACCCTGACTGTTGTCGAAGTAAGGATACTGAACTTTCCCATTTCCAGTGGTCGGAGTCTTATCTACTATCCTCAGAAGCACGTTCAGGTACATTCCTTTTCCATTATTGCTTGCATCGTTTGTATAGTCCCATGCGGGGCATATAGTGGGAATCAACAAAGCGTAATTCTCATTGTCGCTATCCATTTTACTGCCTAAAATTGATACTTCGTTGGCGCCCACTGTGACGATTGCATCTCCTTCACGGAAGATGTACTCAGCTTTTCCCTTCTCCAAGTCTGTCCAAGTGCCGTCGACATCCGATTTCTGGAATTCAAAGTTTCCCTGCATCGGTGCGTTTGCTATGCTTACGCCTGCTATCTCGATGTCGCAGCTCTTGTGGGCTCCCTTTGCTTTTACCTCTATTCGGCTAAGCTGATGCCTGAAGTTGAGATTGATACCGGAGAAGAGATTGTCTGCCATCGAACCGTTAGCGTATGCAGTCACGAAATCCACCTGATCGGCGATATCCTTTGCTACTTGGAATTTATTTATCCCATAGTTGACAGTCTTATTGTTATCTACAACAGAGGTAGCGTTTACTAAAAATGCACTGTCATTCAGTTCAGGATAGTATGCAAAGAAATGGAGCAGGTCACTCTCTTTTCCGGGTTCCGGCCATATACACTCGTCGGATACTGTGTTCAATGCTCCGGCAGCTTTCTCTACACGCACGCTGTCGATGTATTCCGTGAGTTTGTCATCAGTCTCATCAATGGCTGACATAAAGAAATGAGGCAAGTCCTTAGTTATTTCCGTAGCCTTGGTGGTCACTTCAGGCAGCGATGTATGGAAGATAATCCTTCTGTCGTTTCCGTCAGTCCGCACAATCGGAGCTTCCTCTTGAGCGCAAGAGGATAAGAGAAGCACACTGCCCAATATTATGTATGATGTCGTTACTATCTTATTCATATACGTTAGGTTTTATCTTCTCGGCACAGACACGTCGGTATTCTTCCCGTCTATCCAATCAGCCACTTCCACATTGACAAGAACCTTGTCGCTGATGATCGGTTCGCCGGGATGAGAATCATGAGGATCTCGCAGACCGACACCGTTGGAATAGTTGAGTGTATAGGTATATACTTGGCCCGCTTTCAGCTCATCGGCTGCTGGCAGCGCTGCCCATCCGAATGCCTTTACTTCAGAGTCGTTGGCTTCGAGGTCATACGCCGCTGTGTGGCCTGCGTCGGTAAAATAGTTGTCTCCTTGCTTGTAGAGGCGGGCCTTCACTGTTTTCCCGTCATTCTTGTCTATTGCGAGGTATATTATCTCTTCAGCGTATTCAGCACCTGAATATGGATAGACGATGCTTCCGTTTGTGTCGTAAGGAGTCGTGTCTGTCACTCTCACGAGCACGCTGAAGTACATTCCGTCAGCATGGTTGTCGCCATTGGCGGCATTATCTTTATAGCTCCAGGATGTATTGATGGAAGGGACGATCATCGCTGAGTTATCATATCCCTCTGTGCCTCCAACTTTGCTTCCCATTATCGATACTGCCTTGTCGGCGGATAGGGGAGAGCCATCGGTTTTGTCAAGGTTGACTATTGCGTCGCCTTCATGGAAGATATATTCCATATATCCTTTGGTGACAGATTCCCATACTCCGGCTTGCGATGGGTCTGTAGCTTCTGCCTGAGCTGTAAAATCGAATGTCCCTCCGGTCCCTATGCCACCTAAGCGCACACCGGCTATCTCAAGATTATAGCTGGCGGAGTTTCCCCATGCCTTGATCTGAATGCGGCTCAGTTGATGCTGAAATCTGAGCGTTATGCCGGTCTCTTCATTGTCAAGCAATCTGCCGGAGGCGATAGCGGTGACGAAGTCAAACTGGGTTGCCACATTCTGCGATACCTTGAAGCCCGTAAGTTTGTCGCCAGTAGAAATAGCATCCCCTCCTGATGCAATCATATCATCGCATGAAGGTGCGAATGCTGCAAATCGGAGAAGGTCATTGTTATTCGGCCATATGCATGCAGCATCGTAGCATACAAACTTACCGGTATTGTTGTTCCTTCCGAATATCTTGTTTGCGAAATATGTTGTCTCTCCTGACTCGCCGGGAGTGAAGGCACTGACCTCAATTTCGTCGAGCGTGGCATCTTTCAGCTCCGTGGCGCGTGAGCTTACTTCCGGAAGTGACGCTTTGAATTCGATCCTGCCTTCGGACTCACCGTTCCCAACACGCCCAACATCCTCATGCGAGCATGACGAAGCTGCAAGGACAATGCCGAGAAGTGCATATGATGCATATATGTATTTTGCCATATGGATATTTCTTTTAATCATCGTTTTGGTACTTCAAGATTCGGATTATAGTCTTCTGCCGCAACCCAATCCTCTACGTTGACTTCAAAGGGTATCTTCCCTCTCTCAATGATAGGCTCGCCGGGATTCGGGTCATCTGGATCATGCCATCCTATGCCGTTGGTATAGTTCAGTTTATAAGTGTAGATCTTTCCGGCATCCCATTTTGCTCCAACCGGCAGAGCCGCCCAGCAGTAACTATGTACTTCCTCCGTTTCATTGGGAATATATTTAGATCCCTCATTCTCATGATTTGATGTGTAGTATTCTTCGCCGATCAGATACACCCGTTTGATTACCTTGCCGTCTTCTCCGACCGCAAGATGAATTGTTTTCATATTGTCGCGGTCATTAGGATATGGATAGACCACTGTGTTTTCTCCTCGGTTGGTCACTCTCAGAAGTACGCTGAAATAGAGTTTGTCGGTAGAGTAGGGGTGTTGTTGAGTCTTAGGATCACCCTTTCCTTCCCAAGCCTCAATCTTTTCCGGCATTGGAATCACCATGGCAGGTCCTGCACTTCCCATTATTGAAGCGGCCTCTGCTTCAGTTGTATGGAGGGCGTTGTCTTTGCTTATGAAGACGATAGATTCCCCGTCGGTGAAGATATGCTCTATGGGTGACAGGTTATATTCTGTATTGATCCATGAAGCTACTCCTGAAGAGGGCGTGAGGGAGGAAAAATAGAAATCCCCTTCTGTCACGGCATTTCCGATACGCACGCCTGCTATCTCGAAATCATATTTATCATTCGCGCCCCATGCAGATATCTCGATCCTCGCAAGCTGATGGCTGAAGTTGAGGTCTATGCCGGAATCTCCGTTATCCTTTCCTGTTCCGTGGGAATACGCTGTGATGAAATCCACCTGATCAGAAATGTCCGGAGCAACCTTGAAGCTTTCGATCCTGTAATCGAGGATGCAAGTGCCGTCTTCTGTTTGCTTGGAATTGTTGACAATGTTGAATTTTTTTCCGTCGATGGTTTCCTGCATAGACCCTACAGATGGAGAGTATGCAAAGAAATGCAGTCTGCTTCTTGAGTCCGGCCAGATGCATGATTCTTCCCCTTGGGGAAGGAAATGCCCTTCTCCATCCTTTTCAAAACGTTGGTTGATGAAATATGGTGTCATTTCTCCCGTTTCAGGATCAATGAGTTTGTTGTCGTCCGGGTTGAAACTCGTCACATGACACTCATTCAGATTCTCTTTGGTAATGACTCCGGCTCGTGTCTGTGTGACTGTCGGAAGATATGAGCGGAAATATATCCTGCTTCCCTCTCCCTCTGGTCCGGCACTCGTCGGACTCTCCTGGCTGCATGATGACAGGGCAAGCAGGACCGCGAGAACCGCATATATGTTTTTTTTCATTGCCATGAATTATCATTTGAATTAAGAGTATTATCCCTTATATATATTTAATTGCAAATATTGCCAAATTATCTCAATGTCAAATACCCTTTCCGGGCACATCCAAATCGGGAGTATAGTTGTCGCCGTCAGGGATGGCATTTTCCCAGCCGCTTACGGTCACTCCCCATGAAATTGGGGATTTCCCCCCTATTGGTTTTCCGGGATCTGTATCTGCTGGATCATGCAGACCGATGCCTTCAGAATAATTCAATGTGTATACATATTTTTTCCCTGCGCTCCAGTCTGCATCGACCGGCACCGCTGCCCATCCGAAATCCTTTATTTCCACTTCTTCTGAAGCCGTATACGGATTCTGAAGTGCCGGATCTGTAAAGAAGATTCCTTCTCCCTCTCCTGGATATAGTCGGCATAAGATGTTGCCCGACTTGTCTACTGCATAATAGATCACTGTCATCTCATATGGATTTCCCGGATATGGATACAGGATCTTTCCGGTTGCTTTTTCTGTTGCCCTGAGCAGAATGCTGAAATACATCCTGTCTGTCTTGTAGGGAATTGTCCCTATATCCGGATCGTTAGTGCCTTCCCACTTCGAATTGACAGTCGGAATGACCATGGCGCAACCACCATTGCCCATTATAGAAGCAGCATCCTCTGCAGTATTGTGTTCAGAATTGTTTATTCTGACTGTCTTGTCGCCGACAAGATTTTGTCCCTCTTCCATTCCGGATGTTTCCGGTCCACGGTATAGATATTCCACTTTGTCCTTGATTATAGCAGTTCCCCATCCTGCAGTTCCGGATGGCTGGACATCATCTGCAAAGACGTATGTGCCTTCCACTATGGGATTTCCAACTCGAACGCCGGCTATCTCGTAGTCATAGTCCGGGTTCGCTCCCCATGCTTTCAACTCTACTTGGCTGAGCTGATGGCTGAATGTCAAATCAACTCCTCCGGCGAAATCCTTCCATCTTTCTCCTGCAGCTTCCGCTGTGACGAAATCGAACTGTCTCGAGATGTCGGGATTTATACGCAATTTATATAGACCGTATGCTACTGCGACTGAAGAACCGTCTCCTATTGAACGGTTGCTTAGCCTGAAATAATCATTGGGATTTGAAACGGCGGAGTTGCCCTCAGCCATTACTGTTGTGGAAGGAGAGAAAGCGAAAAACCTTAGATGTCCATTGTTGGCAGGCCAATCGCGAGACTCTTCGTCCGGTGCTGAAACATAGGTTGTTACGGTCGGAGAATTTAACCGACGGACGAAGGTGGCGTTTTCAAAATAAGGAGAGATACTTCCTTGTTTGTTGTCTGTGGTGTTAAAGCATGTCACCTGAAAGGACTCAAGACGTTCAAGCGTCATATCCTGAGCCCTCGAATAGGCGACGTTGGAGATCGTAGGCTTGAAATAGATCTTGCCTTCGCCCCAGTCGTAGACGTCCGGCTCCGTCGCCTCCTTTGAGCAGGAGGCGACGAAGGCAAACGCTCCAAGAGCAAAATATGTCACTCTTCTTATCTTCATATATTTATTTTCAGTTGACAGTCGTGTCAGGTCATCGGGGAGAGCTGTTCCCTCCCCGGTTCATTACCATTTTCTTTATTATTCTTGAGGTACATTTGGAGTGTAGTTCTCTTCTTGCCAGTCAGTGACAGATACGGAGAACTTGATGCCGCCGCCTATGATTGCTGCACCCGGCTTCGGATCCTCTGGATCCTGAATGCCTACACCCTCGCTGAAGTCAAGTGTATAGACATATTTCTTTCCACGTTGCCAGTTTACACTGACAGGAACTGCAGCCCATCCGAACTCTACGATCTCGTTGTTTGCACCCGGTGTAACGTTCTTATTTTCAACGCGGCGAACGATTTTGTTTGAATTCTTCTCCTTCTCAAGACAAACCACATTCATTGTAGTGTTGTTGCCGTAAGGATAGATCTGTGCCGTGTTTACTTCGGAAGCAGTCGGTTTCAGAGTCACACGAAGGAGGATACTGAAATACATATCACCCTCGGCATTGTCAGCACTCCATGGGTTGGGATTCTTCCCATCATCCGCAGCTCCATATTTTGATGCGATCCAGGGATTCGCCTCGCCTGCCCATGCACCGTTCTTGGTAGGAAGCACCATAGCATTGCCACCTTTACCCATTATTGAGAGTGCTGTAGCGGATGAAATATGAGCATCGGTAGTGACAATCTGATTGCCATTGAGGTTGTTGAAGGAGCCCATTCGGTAGATTTCATCCCCTGCTCCGTAAATGTATTCTACGGGAAGTCTCTGAGGATTTTTTGAGATTCCCCACTGTCCACCTTCCGGATAGAACGCGTTGCCATCAGCATCGCAGAAATTGAAGATTGCGTCTCCTGTGTAAGGACGGCCAATTCTTACGCCTGCTATCTCAATATTATATTCCTTGTGGGCAGAGAACGCTCTGAGCTCTATATTAGAAAGCTGGTGCTTGAACGAGAGAGCTACACCCATCTTGGCATTGTCCTCATCTTCAGGGACATCGGCTGCTATATGGGCTGTAATGAAGTCTACCTGTTTTGAAATGTCTGTTGCCACATAGAAGCGTCCCAACTTGAAACCTTTATATAGCTGAACACCTGCGAATGTTGAATTCTGTTGATTCATAGGATCAAGAGCAACTCCGTCCTGGCAAAGATTCCAGAACTGGATGGCTGCATCATAATTGGCATGAAGCGCATCATAATTGGGAGCACTCGAATCAAGCTGAGTCAAAGCAGCCTCTTGAATCTCCTCGAGAGAAGGAGCATACGCGAAAAACTCTACCTGATCTGCTTCTTCCTGTGAGGGCCATTTCTGGTTGCTGGTGCTCGCATAGAGATTCGCACCCATAAGATAAAACGGTTCGTCAGCGAAAAGAACGTCTGGGATCAATCCATTGACTGCCTTGTGGTTGTTGGCATAGGCTGTTACATAAAATGTGGCCGGATTCTGGATGTAGTTGAGATCCGGGTTGACGCGGGTGGAGACTCCTGCACGGAACGAGATAGGCAATCCGTCGTGGCTCTTGGAGACTGTTGGCACCTCTTCTTGTGAGCAGGAAGCGAGGACTACCAAACTGCCTGCTGCTGCAACTAAAGAAAGTTTGTTCATAAATGAGAGATTTGAAAGTTTATTATTGTTTTTTGTTTTTGTTTTTCTGTTTGTTATTGGTTTCTGATCACACCTTCAGGTCAAAATGATAGGTGTCCCAGCTGTCAAGCTCGATGCTCACTCCTCCTTCTCCTTGGGGTGGAAGTGGTTCGTCAGGTATTTCCGGCAGTTTAAGGCCGTAGATCTTTATGCTTACGTTGCGCGGATCCGGAGCTTTGTTCACCTGGTCTGTGACATCGAAGGTATAGAATCCGCCTGTCATGTTTTTCAAGGCTATGTATAGGCACAGCTTATGACCTCGTTCTTCACCTTCCGGCACTCCGAAAGTATAAAATTCCGAACTCAAGGTATTCCTTTCAAGATCGGCCTTGAGGGTGAAAGTGTGCGATACAGCCTCGGAGTTCGGTGTCATCCTTCCCGGATAGTACCCTCCTGCAAGCGAAGATATTGTAGCGTCTATGCGTACGTCGGCGCTCTTCAGGTTTTCTACATCAGCGAATTCTACCGAATACCGGCATACGAGTTCCTCAGGATAAAGCTCAAGTTTCTGGGGAAGAGCCGACACTTTCAGGTTGACATCCCGGTCTTGCGTCCCGTAGATCATGGAGGGTGTGTTCCTTAGTGGCTCTTCTTCGGTGCCTTTTGCCCTCGGGATTCCCCTTGTGGAAATGCCTTGCCCTACGAGCACTCCCGTATCGTCTGTGAAGATCTCGATTTCATCATGGGAGTGTTCATTGCGGAGAATATGTCCGTAAGGATCGTCGTTGCTGTGGCAAACTGCAGTGTGAGCCCCTCCGTAAGTCCTGATGATTCCTCCGTCCGGGTTGTTGAAACGATAGTCCATCATTTCATGCTTTGTCGAATACAGGTAGACCACCATTGTCTGAGCTTCTTTAGATGGGCTCTTGCTCCAGTTGAAGACTACCTCTACATTATCTGCGATAGTGGTAGGAGCATCGTCATTGAGCTCTTTCAGCGTACACCCTTCGCTTAGCAGCAACAAAGAGAAAATCAACAGGCATAAAGCCTTATAAAGTCGCTTTTTCATTTGTCACCTCCTTTCCTCTGGTTGATATTGCCGCGCCCGATGAGCCATACAAGCGAAATTTCAGCCTTGGTGGGCCCGAAATAACGCATCTTGTACTCCTTTTCGCGGTAATAGTCATTGTCAAAGGGATAATATTTTATATAGTTGCCACCTAAATAGCCGATACCGATGGAGAAATCTATGTTTAGCCTCTTCCCCACAGGGAGAGAATAGCCATATTCGATTCCTGAGTTGATGAGAAAACGATCCCACAGCGTGCCTCCGGGCTTGCCACCCATGTATCCGGTGTCGCCATTTTCAAAATCGAATATGAAGATGCCTCCATATATACCGAGATGATGCCCCGTTAAAGGCTTGGCATGAGCTTTCTTTCCGAACCACAACCTAAGCCCGAGGTCGCCTCCATAGATCTGCCAAAATCGGTGGCGCCCATTGTTTTCCCACCATGCATACATCCAGTCGCCATATATAGAGACGTTTTTGCCCAAGTAGAATTCTGCTACCAAATTCGGCACAAGGGCTGCATCATAAAGCATGTTGGTTTTGACAGCCATATAGAATGGCTTCGGCATTGCCATAACAGATACGCATTGTCCTTCAAGAGCTGACGTGACACTTGTTGCGATAGTGTCTGTATACTCTGCCGGGGCATATTCTTCAATTATGTCGGTCCTTGTCGTTTCAATTCCTTCGTCAGAAATATATACCTTTGAAGAAGACAATGAAATATCTCTAGAAATGGTCTCAGTTGCCGGGCTGTCGTCATGCGATGGGGTATTTAGGGCCGCCGGACTTTCCGGTTTGTGCTTTAGATAGAGCACCACTGCCACTGCATTGCGCAGCTCGGGGAAGAGGTTTTCCATCATCCAGTTCCATACGCGTCCCCCTTCTAAGTCCATGAGTTGCTTTTTCTTGCCGTCGATGATCTTCGTCTTTTCCCGGTTGTAGATCCATAGGGGTGTGTGGTCGAGGATGTAAAGCACTCTCTCCTGCGACGGCATCTCGGGATGTTTAGCCACGAGATTGCGGAGTCCCTCCCATGCCACGCCGTCGGCAAATGTCTTGATCTGCTTGTTGTCGACGCCGGCATGCAGACTGATATATTTTGCTATCTCATCGCATCGTAGGCCTGAGAGCCTCTGGTTTGCGTCGCTTGCTCCTTCCGGCGAAGCATAGCCGTTTACAGTGAGATAGTTTATGTTGTCATGTGCTTTTGCCTCCTTGACTTTCTCGATAAAACTTTCCATAGCCTCCCGGTTGTTGCCGAGCGATGGGTCAAAAAGCCGTCGGCCTGCAAGGAAATACACCTTGACCGAATCGGCAGGAATCTCCCCAAAGGCTGAAATGGCTATCAGGACCGTTAATATGGATGTAAGTATTATCTTCATTTTTTGGTTATCTACAAAAATATGCATAGTGATTTAGAGACATCGGGATTTCGCTATCCTTTGTGTCTGTATAATCTTGGAGTTCAGGTTAAGGGACTCCGCATATGAGTAGTAAAAGCTTTCTTCGCATTTCAGAAATTCATGATGCCCCATGCCCGGGACAAGGTCAAATTTTATTAAATAGGTGTCTCTATAAAATGTGTTTTACAATTTGAGTGCAAAGATACTAATTTTTTGTCTGATTTTACAATAAATCACTATCTTTTTTGATGTCTTAATATGTATTTTTAA
>CAMWLX010000081.1 GCA_947175225.1 uncultured Porphyromonadaceae bacterium | reverse complement strand
CCTTATTTCTAACCTATTCTGAGGGAAGAATACGCTAATATACATTAAAAAACAGAACTAAAATGAAGACATTTACTCTTGGAAGGGATCATCAAAATCCAATTTCAATAGATAATACTCACTCGTCAGTAAGCCATACCCATGCAACGATCACGATAGATGGAGACAGTTGGACACTGGAAGATATGGAATCTACTAATGGGACATTTGTAGAAGAAAATGGACTTTTTCGTAGGTATCAGAGAGTTGCTGTAACACCTGACACATGGATACGGTTAGGGGAACAAGGACACCGAGGGTTTTATTTTAAAGCTCGACGTGTGCTTCATCCGAATGATTATCGGGAAGATTTTGAGAAATTATATGAAAAATATCAAGAATTAGAGGAAGCAAAGAAACAATTAGAGTCTCAAAGGAGAATATCCAAGTTTGTGCCCCCCGCACTTATGCTCTTATGTTATGGATTATCATATTGTATACCATGGATAAAAAGTAGTCCGGATTTATCAAGGCTCATAATTTTAGCACCAGGACTATTTTCTCCTGTTATCACAGATCGGTTGTTAAACAATTTAGAAAAAAGAATAAAGAAACTCCAAGAAGAAATGATATGCCCTAAATGTAGAAGACCAATGGGCAAAAATGAGATAATTAATCGAGAACATATAATCTGCAAAGCACATTAATATGAAAAGAATCGTAACACTCTTAGTGATGGCTGTCATATTTGCAGTCACAATCGATGCCCGTACCTTTGTATTGAGTATAGGAGTATCAAAGTATCAGGATAGTAACAAAAACCTGTCGCAAACAACAAAGGATGCCAAACAGTTTAAAGATGTGATGGTCAATCACACCAAGGACATAACAATCCTTACAAGTAAATATGCAAATAAAGACAATGTGTTGGAAAAATTAAGAGCATTGGCAAACAGGGCTCAAAAAGAAGATAAAATTATATTATTCTTCAGCGGGCATGGTTATCCCGGTGGTATTGTGGGCTACGATAAAACCATTACCTATCAAGAAATAAATGATATTCTATCAAAGTCAGAGGCTTCAGCAAAAATATGTTTTATTGATGCATGTCATTCCGGAAGTGTAACAGATGTAAGTGACAAAACAAGCACATATAAAGCCCCAACAACGGGGAACATGATCTATATGATGTCAAGCCGAGCAGATGAGTATTCCATAGAACACCCATTGGTTGGACATGGATTCTTCACACAAGCCCTACTTAAAGGATTAAGAGGAAAAGCAGATGTGAACAATGATAAAAAAATTACAGTCAAGGAGTTATTCAATTATGTATATAATGATGTTCAGCACACAACTGCCAATATGACAGACTCACAACATCCGCAGCTTATAGGGTCAAAAGCAGTAGTTGAAGAAGTAGTAGTAGACTGGAACTAATAAATGAGATAGTGAAGAAATACTTCGTCAATCGAGGAGTATAGTTTCGTCAATTAATCCCTATAGATTCAAACGGTAGACATAAAAAAGTTTGGTATCTTATTTTCAAGCAATTAATTTTGCTACCGAAAACATTAAACAACAGAACAATATGAATACAAAACCACTCAACAATTCCATAAGCAATGGAAATGGCAATGGAAAGAAATGGACATATTCCAGCATCGCGGCAGCCGTAGCCGCGGGAGCAATTAGCGTTGAAGCAGCCAATATTTTGTATGATGAACTTAAGAAAGAATCAACTCCCGACGCGGATACCACCCCGGAACCATCGCCAATTCTGGAAGCAGACCCGACTCAGGAACCTTCTTCTAATCAACCTCCAAATCCATCGGAAACATCAAATGTAACAGATAATCCTCCTACCGCTCCCCAGTCGGGTTCAGAACCTGCGCCGGAGCCGGAACCAATTCCAGAGCCGGACCCCGAACCTGTGCCGGAACTGAATCCAGAGCCGGAACGCGAGCCTGTGCCGGAACCTGATCCAGATCCAGAACCGGAACCTGAGCCTGTGCCGGAACCAGATCCAGAACCGGAACGCGAGCCTATACCGGCTCCTGATCCATCAGACATTGTAGATGTCATAGTAGAAGAGATAGATCCCCAAGATATAGATCTTGAAGACATACTGCTTGTAGATGATATAGGCACAGTATATACAGTAGAGGGCAACGAACTTAATGCAGCTCTGGTCCATGACCAAGATGGAAATCAAAGAATCATTATGGATGTAGACGGAGATAGGGTTTATGATTTGGTAGCTACCCCAGAGGGTGAAGTCATAGCACAACTACCAGGAGATATCGATGTTAGTGATGTAGAACTCATGTATGCACAACAGCATGGTCATACAGAATACATAGCTCCTAACGAATTCGACATAGCAATGAATGAAGATAATCCCAACATCCAAAGTGACATTTCGCTAACATGAAAAAATCCAATACAAATGCTAACATCCGGCAACCAAGAAGGCTGGTAGAGTGTGAGAGATGCGGTGCAAAATACGCATTCATTGTTCCAACTAAACCGGGAATATACCGAATCGAATGCCCCCGATGCAAGGAAGAGATAAAATTTAAGGTGGTAAACAATAAATAAACGAGCTATGGATACAATCGCTATAAATACCGATGATTCCACCAAGGAGGAAGGACAGGAGAAGAGTAAATATAAATTCAGCGACACCGCTAAGGCAGCTATGGCTACGGGAGCAGCCGGCATTGCAGCCGGGGTAGCTGCAAAGACAGTTTTTGACGCACACACAGAGGATAAGACAAAGGAGCCACTTACAGAAGCAGGAACTCAAACCCAAATAGAAGAAAATAAAATTATCCCGGAATCTGAAGTTGCCGACGAACCGATAGTAGTGGTCAATCCCGATGAAGTTATGCTTGAAGAACCGGTGGCAGAATTATCAACTGAGACAGAGATGATAGTTGAGTCCCAACCTCAATCAGGACAAGGCATCGAACAAGAATACGAACCATTTGCCAACAATGACAAGATTATAGATGAGGGTGTAAGCGAGGTTTCCCCAGAGGAAGAATATCTTGCTCAAAATACAGAAGATGTAATCATTGTGGAGGAGGATGGAATAGATATAATATATAACCAAGACTTATATTTGTCGAATACTGGTGACGATATTATTGTAGATTACTTCCCTGAGGATAGCTTGTTGGCTGACAGCCCAAGCCCTGAAGAAGACAACGATATACAATCAGATTTGATGGCTTAAACTATGGCAGAAGAAGGAAAAATTACAGTGACTTGCAAGAAATGTGGACGTACATTCCAATGCAAATCACCCTTGGCACCGGGCAACTATTCGGTCACGTGTGTAAATCCCGAATGCAAGTCAAAAGTCAGTTTCAAATATCCTATAGCATCTCCGCAGCAATCCAAGCCTCGCTCAGAAGTGAAATATGGAAGGCTTGAAGATGGCAGCTATAGATTCCGATGTGAAAATAATGATTGTAGGCAAAGCATTCTGGTTCCACCGAATATGGTCAAATCAGGACATAATAAAGTAAAGTGTCCTAAATGTTCAGTTCTCCATGAATTTGATATCGAACCGGAAGAAAAGGATCTACTGCGCTGTCAAATGGCTGATTGCAAGGGAATACTGGCAAAACCGGACAGAGGAGATGGAGTCTATTCATCAGTCTGCAATGAGTGTGGTCAAGAATACGCATTGATTGTGAAAGAAGGGAAGGTTGTCAAAGTCACGATGAAAACCCCCCTTCCTCCTTCATCATCCCGCAAATTTGACTTGGAATTAGTTTTAGGTCGCTTTATCGGAAAGAAAAAGTATCCCTTGTCCAAAGGAATACATTATGTCGGTAGGGAAGACAACGAAAATAAATCTGATTTCGATGTTAAAGATAAATATGCTTCTGGCAGATCCTTGCGAATAGATGTGAATGAAAATGGAGGGAGCTTGGTGTATAAAATGACAGTCGAACGCGCTATGAATCCAGTCTATCACAATAATAAGGAACTGACTGTTGGCGACATAGTCTACTTGACATACGGCGATACCATTAAATTAGGAAAGACTCTCATTAAGGTTCAAAAAATTCCAAAATGATAATAGATATTGACTCGATATTCTCATTCCGTCAAAAAGGAGAGAGAGACAATCAGGAGGATTCAAGATATCCTGATGAGGACAAACCTTCAACAGGGGCGGCAGCTTTTGCCGTATGTGATGGTGTAGGAGGATGCGACAAAGGTGAGGTGGCGAGTGCTACAGTATGCAAGAAAATTGGAGGACTTATGTCTTGTCATAAGAATAGCGACGATTTCTCAGACGAAAAATTCCAATACATACTCGATCAATCTTTCAAAGCCCTTGACGAGAAATCTGATAAATCTAACCGAGGGATGGGAACGACATTGACCTTCTTGGCGTTTCATTCGTCAGGGGTAATGGCAGCCCACATAGGAGACAGCAGGATCTACCAGATACGGCCGGGTGAAGGTATCATATATAGAAGTGAAGACCATTCTCTCGTCAATGCTCTGCTCAGGTCGGGAAATCTATCTCCTGATAAAGTGAAGGATCACCCTAAAGGGAATGTCATTACCCGATGTATGAATGCCAATGACGGCACTCGGGAGAGAGATGAAGCTACAGTAGTAAACCTTCAAGATATTGCCCCCGGCGATTACTTTCTTTTATGCACAGACGGAGTAAGCGGAAAAGTAGATGAAGAAGAATTGATAGAATTATATTCATCTGACAGAAGTGATGAAGAAAAATACCAGTATCTTGCAAATGCATGTAAAGATAGCTCGGATAACAACACTGCGATCCAAATACATGTTGGGCTTGTGACAATAGATCCTCAAATCGAATCTTCAGAGGAAGAACCGAATGATGATGCTAAAAATGTCCGGACCCAAAAATTGGATAAAAAAGATGACTCGATACATGAGATTTCTTCAAAGTCGAATCAAGGGAAGTCAAAACTGAAATCACTTTTAGATAAAATATTCAAATGAATAAGATATTACTTAGTGCAATCATCATACTATTTGGAGGATTGGGCTGTCATGCCAAGACTGCTAAGATTCCCAAATCTAATGCCGACAGCATAGCTGCAGCCGAACGCACACGTGAGATACGCGACAGCCTCAACGTTATAATGGATAAGGCTAAAGGAGGGGATGCCTCTGCTATGAATGAGGTCGGCACGTGGTACTATACGGGCAAGCATGTGGCTCAGGATTATGCACAGGCATATGAATGGTGGAAGAAAGCCTCTCTTAAGGCAAATGTTCGTGGGATAGCCAACCTTGGACTGTGTTATCAACTTGGGCATGGAGTAGAGCGAGACTCTATCGATGCCATACGCCTCTATTTGAAATCAATCAAAGAGGGGAATAAAACTTTGCTGAGCCAGCGTAGTGAGAATGCAATGAAAAGTGCATTCGATGCCATGCTTGTAGGTGACTGCTATGAAAACGGCATCGGAGTCAATAAAGACTATACAAAAGCTGCACAATTCTATTCTCAGGCAGCTGCCCAAGGGAGCGTAGACGGCATGAGACAAGCCGGAATATGCTATCTCAATGCTAAAGAGAATTCAAAAGCACTGCAATACTTTGAGAGAGGGGCATCTAAAGGCGATCTTTCTTGTGAATACTGGGCTGGAAAAATGCTTATGGGTGGAATGTCAGTACCTTCCAACAAGCAGCAAGGAGTGGTCTATTTGCTCAAAGCAGCCGAAGGAGGTATGCCAGCGGCACAAACAGAGATGGGCATTCTGTATGCAGAGGGAGATGGAGTTACCAAGAATCTTCAGCAAGCTGCAGAATGGCATCGCAAATCGGCCTTGCAAGGGAATGCCAAGGGAATGTGGAACTACGGCAATGCACTGAAAGATGGCTCAGGAGTGAGCAAGGACTATGATCAGGCTTTATTTTGGATGACAGAAGCCTCTCCTCAAGGATACCAGCGGGCGTTTAAGAAAATGGTTGCAGAGATGGACTCCATCGGCAATGACCCTTTTATGGATTATTTGTGGGGCATGAAGCTGTATCTCATAGATGGCAATATGAAGGAGGCAACCGAGCAATTCAAAAAAGTAGAGAAAGCAAAGATAGATGAAGGGAAGATTATGCAGAGTGTGATTCTTACAAGCCAACGGAATGAAAAGCCGAATGCAAAGAAAGCAGCGAAGGAACTTGAAAAACTTGCTCCCACCAATCCTGAAGCAGCATTTTATCTCGCTACTCTCTACGAAACAGGAAATGGAGTGGCACAGGATATGACGAAGGCTATTGAACTTTACCGAAAGTCGGCAGATATGGACTATGGTAAGGCACAATGTTATCTTGCAGATATTTACTATGAAGGAAGAGGAACGGACAAAGACTTGGCAACCGCAGTTTCGCTCTATCAGCATGCGTTGCAGAACCGCCAACTCACACAAAATGGAGCTACACGCCTTGCCGAATGCTATGAGAATGGTCTTGCCGGTCTTCAGACTGACAAAAAACAAGCTGAGCAACTTCGAAAATGGAAATATCAGGATAATATAGTAAACGTAATCAAGGAATTAAATCTTTGATAAAGAATAACATTATGGCGCAAGAAAAATCGCAGTCCTTACGCCCCGGGACAAAATTGCAAAGTAAGGAAAGGGTCTATGAGATTCTTGAAGTGCTTGGGTCTGGCTCATTCGGGATAACTTACAAGGCTATCGCTCAAGTGCCGGTGGGTAACATAATGATGGACATAAAGTTTGCCATTAAGGAACACTTTGTGTCGGCATCGTGCTACCGGGAAGAAGATGGGGTCACTGTCCAGACTGTGCCTCAAGCAAAGAAGGATGTGACAGACTCCCGGTCTGATTTCATTACCGAGGCCAATAGGCTTAAGAGACTTTGCCATAAGTCGCGAAACATAGTCAGCGTAAACGAGACTTTCGAGGCAAACGGGACTGCTTATTATGTTATGGAATTCCTGGATGGAGGGAATCCATCCAAATGCAATGAAGAGGATGCCATAGCAATAGTCAAGCAGATAGCCAATGCACTTGACGAGATACATCAGGAAAAGGTCCTTCACCTTGATGTGAAACCCGATAACATCGTACTCAAGAAAAGCGATATGGGAGAGACCTATCCTGTCTTAATTGACTTCGGCATATCCAAGCATTTCGACTCCAAAGGAATACCTACAACCAAAATCAGTGCAAAGGGAGCATCTCCCGGTTATGCACCGCAGGAACAATATGCCGATATCACGGAGTTTTCTCCTAAATATGACATATATGCGCTTGGGGCCGTGTTGTATTACTTGACGACGGGAAAGAATCCGCCGGATGCCTTCAAGATTTCCCCGAATCAGCAGGAACTTAAAAAGGAATTTTCTGGTAAGGTCTCGTCAAATGTAGAGAAGGCCATACTGAACGCAATGAAACCGAGTGCCATGGAACGCACTCCGACTATTCAGCAGTTTTGTGATGATTTGCTGGGTGTGGATTTTGTTCCGGTGTTAAATGTCAGTGATTCTGTAGTTTCTTTTGATGAGAAAAAAGGACAGTTTAGTGTGTCTGTATACTCCAACATAAGCTGGAGTGTATGTTGTGATGAGGATTGGTGTAATGTGGCGAAGAAAGGTAATGAAGTCATCATATCCGTGCTCAAAAACAAAGAGACGGGAAACCGAGGGTGCAATGTCATTATCAATGGCTTGGCATATCAGATAACTCAGATAATCAAAGTAATCCAGAAAGGTCAGGGTACAACTCCCATCCGAAGGCGTGATACATGGTGGGAGTTACACCATAAGCAAGTCTATCAGGCTTCCAGTGCAGTTCTTGTCGCTTGCTTTGCTGTTGGTCTTTACATGGTCCTTAAGCCGGATGCTTCAAAGGAATCAAGACGATTGTCTGAAGCCATTGCAGCTATGAATGGACCGGAATTGAAGAAGTATGCTGAATTGGAATCAATACGGGCATATCTTCCATACGGTGAGTTCCTCATTGATCAGCAGAATTATGCAGGGGGAATAGAGTATGCAGAGAAGGTATTGGCTACGGCAGATAGCACCCAAGCTAAACGATTGATTGAATCTGCCAAAGGGCATATGGCTCAGGATTTAAATCCCATACTTTCACAAGAGAAAGATAAAGAAGAAGTGCTCACTCCAGTTGCGCCAGAGGTCACTGCGACTTCGGAAGTGATACCAACGCCTAAAGAAACTGATGAAGAGAGATTCCTTCGTGCACAACAAAAGAACGATTTCAAGGAGTTGCTTGCACTGGCTAAATCAAACTATGCTAAGGCTTATTATCCGGTGGCTGTAGCTTATTATGATAGGGGAAATATACCACAGTCAAAAACTTGGGTGAATAAGGCAATAGCAGCCAATGTTGACAAATCAAAAGCACAGTTACTTTTGAAACAGATAAATCTTTCTTCTCAAGAAACTCCTCAAGGTCAATCTACCTTAGAACTTAATCAGGAGAAAGAAAGACGATTGCAGGAGGCATTAAAAGATCCACTCAGGGGTGCTACAGCTTTGATATTGCTTGCGGAACATGAACATTATGCTCCTGCATATTATCATTATGCGCGACAATTACTACAACAAGGTAAAACCGGTGAGGCTAAGGAATTTCTCAAAATGAGTATTGAAAAAGGAATTAATGTCTCTCAGTCAAAAGAGTTATTGGAGATTCTCGAAGAATAACTAAATAAATATACACATGAAAAAAATTAAACTCATAAATTCACTTATTGCACTTATTATTGGTGTGGAAGTAGCTTTTGCAGAAGAATTAAACCAAAATCTTATTAATGGTGCACAAGCAATGAGCGAATGTAACTATTCTGATGCAGTCAAGTACCTTAAAGAAGGTGCTATTGAAGGAGATAAGTACTGTTGCGGTCGTTTGGCACTAATGTATGAAAATGGCTTAGGTGTGGATGTTAATATACCAGAGGCTCGTAAATGGGCTATGAAAGGTTACAAACTTGGAAATTCGTATTCGGCTGCAATGTTAGGATATAGCTATTTGTTAGAATATGGTATGGATAATCTTGATGGGCTGACTAAAGCAATGCCTTATCTCGAATTTGCCTATAATGCTGAAGATAGAGAATTCGATAATGCGGATTTGTACGCAAATACAGCCCTGTTAATAGCAACGACCAAAATGGAAACTGGAAATTATCAAGAAGGTTTATCATGGCTCGATCAGGCTATTGATGATTTCCCTTCATACACTCCTCTTCTTGGTCAAGCAGCATATTGCTATTGGGCAATAGAAAACTATTCAAAAGCTGTCAAGTATGCTACATTGGCCGACAAAGAAGATAATCCTCAAGGTGCATTTGTATTGGGGTGGTGTATGGCATATGGAGAAGGAATAACCAAGAATTCAGAAGCTGGATTTAAGAAGATACGTAAGGCAGCCAATATTGGCGTTCCAGATTATGCTATGTATGCGCTCGGAGAATGCTATTATAATGGTATAGGCACACCTATTAATAAATCTTTGGCAAAAGAATGGTACCAAAAAGCAGCCGACACTGGAATTGAAGAGGCTGAAGACAAATTAAATATTCTATTTTAATTTAAGAGAATGCACAATTCTCTTAATTCCATTATCAAGACTGTATAGTGCCATTATTTCAAAACAACACCTATGCTCATGGAATAAATCAAACACTTTGATATGAAGAAAATAATCTTTTTTATTTTGTTTTCTGTTTTTATTGCTCATGCTAATGGTCAGAACTCTGAATTACAAAATTTAATAAATAGGGCAATTGCAGGAGATCCATCTTCACAAAATGGATTAGGTCTGTATTATATTCAAAATGGTAATAAAATAGAAGCTATAGAATGGTGGAAGAAAGCGGCAGCTCAGAATCATGCAGGAGCGAGTGTAAACTTAGGATCTTATTATCTTGAAGCAGGGAGTAAAGAAGCAAAATATTGGTATCTGAAAGGAGCCGAACTCAGAGATTCTTTGGCATATAGAGGTCTGGGGTTATATTACGACCGAATTGAAAAAGATACGGAAGCTTCCTTGAAATGGCTAAAGAAAGGTGCTAATTCAGGAGATGTAAATTCTCAAAGAATATTAGGCTTTTGGTACTATAATCAAAATGATTTTTCATCTGCTATCTCGTTTTTTTCACCAGCTGTAGAAAGAGGCGATAAATCCTCAATGAAAGGAATAGCAGATTCCTATTACAACATTAAAGATTATAAAAATGCTATTTTTTGGTATCATGAACGCGCCGTACAAGGTGATTTGGAGAGTCAATGTCAGCTCTCTTATATGTATACATACGGACAAGGGACAGACATAGATTATAAAGAAGCTCGATATTGGTTGATACGAGCAGCAGAAGGCGGATTGGCACAAGCGCAATTTAACTTAGCTTTATTCTATAGTAGAGGATCAATAGGATTAGATCAGAATGAAGAGAAGGCTTTTGATTGGTTTAAAAAAGCAGCTGCACAGGGTCATCCGGATAGCTTAAATAATGTGGGAGTATATTACTATAATCAAGGGAATTTTGAAGAAGCTCGCTATTGGTGGGAGCTTGCGGAACAAAAAGGGTGTAAATATGCTGAAAATAACATAAGAAGACTAAAGTAATCTAAATACTATTTTAGATTTGATATG